>JBOGMI010000474.1:0-3240 GCA_050746645.1 Bryobacteraceae bacterium
GTTGAATTCTCGTCTAGTCATCGCCAAGTCTCTTTTATATAACAATATTTATATAACAATCCCGCGCGCGTCGCCGGCGGACCGCCGCTTCCTTCGGTCGCGGCTCAGTAAAACGGTTACGAATGCCCTTCGTGCCCTGCCGTCGGCGCCACATTTGTGGTTTCGCCGCCAAATTCTTTGTCTGCATCGGCATCGCGGCCCATCAACCGCAGCGCCGCCGACGTGACATGTTCCGCCGTCAGGCCGAATTGGCGCATGATTTCATCGCCGGGCGCGGAGGCTCCGTAATGATCGATGCCGATGATGACGCCGTTGTCGCCCGTCCAGCGCTCCCAGCCGAAGGTGGCGCCGGCTTCCACCGCTACGCGCCGGGTCTCAGCCTTGGGAAGAATACTCTCGCGATAAGCCTGGTTCTGCGCCTCAAATAGATTCCAACCCGGCATGCTCACGACGCGCGCCTGGACGCCATAGCCCTTCAGCTTCTCTCGAGCTTTCATGCACAGAGAGACCTCCGAGCCGCTTCCGATCAGAATCACGTCGGGCTTGCCGCCATCGGCTTCGGCCAGGATGTAAGCGCCTTTCGAAACATCTATATTTTTCGCGTTGCTGCGTTCGAGATGCGGCACATGCTGGCGCGTGAGGGCAAACAGCGTCGGGCCTTCGTGCTCGATCGCCACCGCCCAGCATGCGGCAGTTTCGGTCGCGTCGGCAGGCCGCATCACGTTCAAACCGGGAATGGCGCGCAGCCCGGCAAGATGCTCGACCGGCTCGTGAGTGGGCCCATCTTCGCCGACGCCCACGCTATCGTGCGTAAAAACGTAAAACGCCCTCAGCTTGCTCAGCGCGCCCAGCCGGATCGCCGGCTTCATGTAATCGGAAAAAACGAGAAATGTGGCGCTATAGGGAAGAACGCCGCCGTGGGCAGCCATGCCGTTGACGGCAGCGCCCATGGCATGCTCGCGCACGCCAAAAGCTAGGTTGCGGCCGGCGTAATCCCAATCGCCGCCGACCGCGCCCTGTGTGTCGGCAAACTTCTCGCAAGGCGGCTGGACATCGCCCATGCCTTTCAGCCCCGTATTGGTAGACGGATTCAGGTCCGCCGAGCCGCCCATGATGTTCGGAATATGTTTCGCGAGCGCATTGAGCGCCTGGCCGCCCGCCGCGCGCGTGGCCAGCGGCTTATCTTCCGGCTTCCACTTAGGCAGATCGGCCTTCCAATCCCGCGGCAGTTTCCCGCTCATGATGCTCTCGAATTCGGCCGCTTCTTTAGGAAACTCCTTGCGGTAAGCGTCGAACCTTTTCTTCCACCGCTGCTCGACATCGGCACCGCGATTTACAGCCTGGCGGAAGAACTTCAGCGCATCGTCGGGGATATAGAACTTGTCCATGGTCGCCCAACCGAGATGCTTTTTGGCGTCCTTCAGTTCGTCCTCCCCGAGCGGGCTGCCGTGCGCCTCGAACGTGTCCTGCTTCTTCGGCGCGCCAAATCCGATGTGCGTGCGGACCAGAATGAGCGAGGGCCGGTCGCGCTCGGCTTGCGCTTCCTCAATCGCTTTGGCAACCTCTTCGGTATCGTTGCCGTCGGCCACGTGGCGCGTGTGCCAGCCATAGGCGTCGAAGCGTTTGGCGACGTCTTCGGTGAAGGTGAGATTGGTCCCGCCGGCAAGCGAAATATGGTTCTGGTCGTAGAGGTAAATCAGTTTGCCCAGCCGCAGATGACCCGCAAGCGAGGCGGCCTCGTGCGAAATGCCTTCCATCACATCGCCGTCGCTGCAGATGACATAGGTATAGTGATCAACGATGTCATGGCCGGGCCGGTTGTAGCGAGCCGCGAGCCACTGTTCCGCAATCCCTAGTCCCACCGCGTTGCCGAACCCCTGTCCTAGCGGACCGGTCGACACCTCAACGCCTACCGTGTGGCCGCGCTCCGGATGCCCCGGCGTCTTGCTGCCCCATTTGCGGAAATGCTTGATCTCGTCCAGCGGCAAATCGTATCCGGTCAGATAGAGCAGGCTGTACAGCAGCATGGAACCGTGTCCAGCCGAAAGCACAAAACGATCGCGGTCGGCCCATTGAGGATCCTTCGGGTTGAACTTCAGGAATTTCGTCCACAGCGTATAAGCCATAGCGGCTGCGCCCATGGGCAGCCCCGGGTGTCCGGAATTCGCGTTCTGCACGGCATCGGCCGAAAGAAAGCGAATGGTGTTGATGCACAGTTCTTCAAGCGTTTGCGTTTCGATTGCTGGCAATTTGTTTCTCCTTATACAGGGTAGTACTGAGGCCAGCGGATCCTTTGGAGCGTGTGGCAAAAATGTGGGCGCTCCTCAGCGGGACGATGCCGGAATTACGACCCTCTTGAGGGGAGCAAGATCCCGACGTTCCGCTCCGGTATCGACGCGAACAGAGGGCCGACCGCTCCCTTTGGTTGCGGCTCTGATGAAGTCAATGGTCTGCTCCACTTGTGGAAAAAGCTTGATTTAGGGAAGAGATGTCGAAATTGGGGGGCAGCATTTTGGCGATGGCGTCGCCAAGCTTCATTTCTTCGCGTTGTTTGCGCAGATTGGCGGTCGCGATTTGGACCGCGTGCTTTTCGGTTTTGCGCGATTCTTCGGCCTCGGCGCGCTTTTGCGAAGCAAAGCCAATTTCGGCTAACTGGCGTGCTTTCTTGCGTTTCTGAAGCTCGGCGGAGGCGCGCTGATAGGCGCGGTCCTGGGCGGCGTGGTAGCGAACGTAGGATTCGAGCTGACGACAGTCGAGGCTGACGGGGATATCGCCGTTCTTTGCCTGCTCGGGAGTTTTCGGCTCCAGTGCAAAGCAGTGGTTCTGCATGCGTAGGGCGCGCTTGGCGAGCCAGGTATGCTCGGCCATCTTGACGACCAGCTCGATTTCGGCCTGGCCGACGGGTTGTTCGTCTTCCATGAGCTGGTTGAGGAAGGCGTCGTAGTTTTCCTGCTTTTCGACGTCTTTGATGACGCGGGATTTGGCGCAGAGGCCGTGCTGGACGCCATTTTGCGCGACTTTGGCCTTAGTCTCGACGGACTCATTGGAGGCCTTCGGCGGGCCACAGGATTTTTGAGAGTTGCGGCGATTGGCCGCGATTTGTTTGGCAGTAGCCATGGTGGTGAATCCAGACGGTACGGGGCCTGGGGACAGGCTGCTCTGTCCACGCGCAAAAACCGCTTGGGACAGAGTAACCAGTCCCCAATTTCTGTACTGAGTGTGCGGAGTGGGCATATGGGG
>JBOGMI010000475.1:0-6675 GCA_050746645.1 Bryobacteraceae bacterium
TTTCGTGCGCCAGAACGTTGGCGGTGCCTCCGGGCAGGATGGCCAGAGGAACGGGGCTATGCAGCATGCCATTGGCAACTTCGTTGATAGTTCCGTCACCGCCCGCGGCAATCATGAGATCGCAGCCCGCCTCGATCTCCCGCCGTGCCTGCCCGCCCGCCGACCCCGGCCCGGTCGTGGCGACCAGACGAGCTTCGATGCCTCGGCCGGCCAGCACACCGATGCAGCGTTCGAGCGAGCGCCCCCGGCGGAGCAGACCCCGGGCGACCGGATTGTAGAGAATCACCGCCCGATGCGCACACAAGCTTTCCAAGCTCCTCATTGTAAGAGGCGAACCATTTCCGTGGTTCTGCATTAGAATAGTTATACGAATACAGAGGACGCCGTGCAAACCCTCAAGCTCACGAAAATGGGCACTTCCACCGGGATGGTGATTCCGAAAGAGATGCTCCATCGGCTCAAGGTCGAAAAGGGCGATAGTCTGTTCGCGATTGAGACGCCGGAAGGCTATCTGCTCACGCCCTACGATCCGACGATTGAAGAGCAATTGAAGGCAGGGCGGGATTTCATGAAAGCAAATCGCGAGACTTTTAAAGCCCTCGCCAAATGACGGCCGAGCCGAAGTGGATTAGCAAGAAAGCCCTCCTTTTGTTGCACGAAGAGAGCCTGGCGGAATTCGAGTGCAACACCGCACGACATCGTGCGCGCCGTTTGCGCCCGTTTGTTCGCCGCCATTGCCGCCGGTCTCGTACTCGGAACCGTAACTGCCGGCCTGCTCTTACAGATCTCGCAAAAGCTGTTCTTCGGAGTGCAAAGTTTCGACGTGATGGCTTTCCTGATCGCCATCGCCTGCATTTTGCGCTGTGAAGCTTTGGCATCTCTGCTCCCCGCTATCGCACGATCAAAACGGACCCGGTCTCGGCGATGCGGCTGGAGTAGGATTGCCTGATGGGACCGGCGTACAGTCATTGCCGCGTTTATCCCATGTTGCGCTGATGTCCTGGTGAAGGGGAGTGATCATTTGAAGAACGACGGCTTTTCGAGGCGCGGTTTTATAGAATCTGCCGGGCTGTCCATAGCGGCTGCAAGTGCACATGACGGGCAATCGGCGCCGGCCAGCGCTGGAGCAGACGCAAGAGTCCGGCATAGGCCGAACCTGGTGCTCTTCATGCCCGACGAATTACGGGCCGACGCACTTTCCTCCTTCGGAAATCGAATTTGCCGCACACCGAACTTGGATCGTTTAGCAGCGCAAGGGACGCGGTTTTCCAATTGCTTCGTTCAATATCCGGTCTGCGGAGCTTCGCGATGCAGTCTGCTCACGGGATGGCCTACAAGTGTGCGCGGCCATCGAAGCCTTTACTATTTCCTGCGTCCCGACGAGCCAAATTTATTCCGGTACCTCAAGCAGAACGGCTACGACGTCTTCTGGTACGGCAAGAACGACGCGCTGGCCACGCAATCCTTCGCCGGCAGCGTGACCGAGTGGAATTTTACGCCGCAAGAGTTGATCCCGCGCCCAGCGCGGCCTCGTAATCCATACTCTCTGGGAAATCCAATGTATTATTCGTTTCTCTGGAACGCGGCCAGCGACCGGCGCGACACTGCGGACTATCAACATCTTCAAGCGGGAATACGGATATTGGAGCGGCGCGAGACACCAAGGCCGTTTTGCATTTTTCTTCCATTAAGCTCGCCCCATCCTCCTTATGCCGCGCCCAAGGATTTTCACGATCTTTACGATCCGGCGAAGCTGCCGCCGCTGAAGCCGATCGGCCTGCCCAAGAGGCCGAATTTCCACGAAGGGATTCGCAAGGCTTATCGCATCCAGGGCCTGCCGGAAAGCACGTTCCGTAAGATTCGGGCGGTTTATCTCGGAATGGTCTCCTACACCGACTGGCTTTTGGGCGAGCTTCTGGAAGCCATAGACCGTACGCGCCACACCTCGGATACGGCGGTTTTCGTGCTGAGCGATCACGGAGATTACGCCGGCGATTACGGGCTCGTCGAGAAATGGCCGAGCGGCCTCGAAGACGATCTCACGCACGTTCCGTTGATTGCGCGCGTATCCGGAGGCGCGAGGGGCCACGTGTGCAACGACTTGGTTGAGCTTTTCGACGTCATGGCTAGCTGCCTGGATTTAGCCGGCATTCAGGCGGAGCATACTCACTTCGCTCGCAGTCTGGTTCCACAGATTCAGGGAGCCGCGGGCGATCCGGAGCGCGCGGCATTTTCAGAAGGCGGCTACAACGTTTACGAGCCGCAGTGCTTCGAGCCGCTCCTGCCGAGATCGGCAATTTACTCGCCAAAGACGAGGCTTCAAAATGAGCACCCGGAAATGATTTCCCGTGCGGCGATGGTGCGAACCAAGACTCATAAATTGATTCTGCGGCCCAGCGATCAGAGCGAACTCTACGATTACACGCGCGACCCGCGCGAGCTTCATAACCTTTACGGTGAATCTTCGGTGCGGAGCGTCCAGCAGGAATTAACCAGACGGCTGGCGATCTGGTATTTGAACACCTCGGGGATTGCTCCCTTCGATAAAGATCCGCGCGCCGCGCCTCCCTTTATCCCGACTCCGGTATTTCAGGGCGAGGACTGGCATCGAACGATTCTGGACGAGACCTGACTGAAGAACTCAACTGATCACTTGCGCAGGATCGCGCGGCGATCTCTCATTCGGGTTATTAACTCTTGCTCCCGGCGGAGCCTTGACAGGGCCGTGCAATAAGGGATCGTTGGTTGCCTGCATCCAGGAATCCAGCCGCTTTCGCATCTGCTCCAAAACGGTCCTATGGGCTGCATCTGTCAACAGGTTGTTGCGCTCGTTGGGATCAAAGACTAAATCATATAAAGCTTCCGGAGCAACCATCTGATCGGCCCATCCGTTGCTGACCCAATAAGTCTTAGTCGGTCCGTCATCGCAATTCGGCAGGACGGGATGAATGCGTCCTCCAAAATGGCGGATGTATTTCCACCTTTTTGTTCGTACTGCTCGCTTGGGCTCATAGGCTGCGTGATAGTTCACTTCGGAGAACACTGCATCATTGATTTCCTGGGATTCCCCGCGCAGCACAGGCAGAAATGAGCGGCCCTGGAGCCATGCGGGCGGCGTAATCTTAAGCAGCTCGCAAATCGTAGGGAACAGATCCAGGTGAGAGATCATGCTGTCGCACACTTTGCTTCCGGTGAATCCTCCGGGACCGCGCATGACCAGATGAACGCCCATTCCTCCGTCGTAGAGATTGCACTTCATCATCGGCCACGCAATGCCGTGATCGGTTGTGGAAATCACCAGGGTGTTTTCTGCCAAGCCGGCCGCATCAAGGGCCGCCAGAACTTCTCCGACACCCCAATCGAGAGTTCGGACTGTCTCGTGGAAATTCGCCATATCCAGGCGGCTGGCAGGCACATCGGGAATCGGTTTGGGCGGCTCAATGTAACGTCTGTCATCCTCGGGCGCGGCATTGTGATACGGGCGGTGAGTTTCGAAATAGCCGACCGTAAGCCAGAAAGGCTGCCGCGGGCGGTTATGCAGAAAGCGAACCGCGCGCGGAGTCACGTGCGCGACACGATTGCCGGGAACGACTTCCACCTGGTCGTACCCGATCGTGTGCGGATCCTTAGCGATATGTTGCAAGCCAATCAATGCCGAGTAGTATCCGGCTTCCTGCCGCAAGGTCCGGATAATATGGTGCTGATAACCGGTGTTTGTCATGGAGAAGCCGCGATTTACTAATCCCAGCATCCCGTTGTTATGAGGACATTCCCCCGTGAGGAGACTTGCGCGGCTTGGAGAACACGTAGGGGCAGCACAGTAAGCCTCACGGAAGAGAATGCCTTCAGACGCCAGCCGCCGAAGATTGGGAGTCGGAACCGGGTAACCATACGGGCTGGTCAGGCGGCCGGTGTCGTGCGAATGAATGTAAAGAATATTGGGGAGGCCGACCGGCGCCGCAAGAGAACTGCTGGCAGCTGCGGGCAGCAGAGTGGTCCCAACAGCAGCGACGGAAGTCTTAAGAAAATTCCTCCGGTTGGGGTCATCTTGAGTTTTCATTTAGCAATCTCCTGACGTTACGCCGGCGTAAATTTAGAAAACAAGGCCGAAATGGCTTCCGCGATGCGATCCTGGTTGACTGAATGCGGCAGCGGTATCGAAAGAAGGGCGCGATTCGTGCGCTCGTCGCGCGTCACCAGGCGGGAAACGGCCTGCTTCACTCCGTCTTCCGTTGCGGTGAGCGATTCGAGAAATTTCATTCCGGCTTCGAGGAGGCTGGCCGCGGCCTGCTCGAAATCGCCACCTGCGCGCTCGGTTGGTTTGATGGGAACCGGCTGTGGCGGTGGTTGATCGACCGTCGGCTTTGGCCTAGCCGGTTGACTGGCGAAGATTTCCTTCACTGTTTGCAGGACCGTCTTGCGGCCCAATTTCTCGAAGCTGACTTCCTCCGCCGGCGAATCGAACACCCCGGCGAAGAGCGACTTCTTCAGGCGCAGCGTTTCCCACACGCGCTCCTCGATGCTGTCGGTTGTCAGCATATGGATCACGTGCACTGGCTGCATCTGCCCCAGCCGGTGCACCCGTCCGATGCGCTGCTCCAGGCGCGCGGGATTCCAGGGCGGCTCCAGATTGATGACAGCCGATGCCGCCTGTAAGTTCAGGCCCACGCCGCCTGCATCGGTAGAGAGAAACACTTTGCATCCCGGGTCATCTCGAAACTTCGCGATGAGCGCCCCCCGCTGACGCGAGGGCACGCCGCCGTGCAGCGACACGAACCCGATCCCCAGTCTCCGCAGTTCCTCGCCCGCCAAGTGTGTCATGCGCTCGTATTCGCTGAACACCACCACCTTGCGATCCTCTTCGATGGCGAGTTCTCGGATAATCTCCCGAAACTCCTTGAGCTTCGGCGAATGGTGGGTTTCCTTATCGAAGAGAAAAGTGGAATTGCAGAGCATCCGCATGTTTTGGATGCAGCAAAGGATGCGCTTCTGGTCTATCTCCGACAGCCACTTTTGCCTTTCCCACTTGCGCATTAATTGCGCCAGGATGTCGCTTTGCTCGTAATACGGTCCTGCCTGCTCGGGAGTGAGCGGTACACGAAAAACCTGGTCCGTGCGTTTGGGAAGTTCTTTGAGCACTTCCCCGCGCGTGCGACGCAGCAGGACCGGTTCCAACTGGCGATGAATGCGATCCAGGCCGCGGTAACCAGTGAGGCGGCCGTTTTCTTCAATACGATGCTCGTGAAGAAAGCGAAACGCGGGGCCGAGCCGGCGCCCGTCCACGAACTCGATCACGGAAAATAGTTCCTCCAGCTTGTTTTCGAGCGGAGTGCCGGTGAGGACGAAGGCATAGCGGCTCTTGAGCTGCTTGATGGTCCGAGCCGTGGCCGTCGTCCAATTGCGGATGCGCTGCGCTTCGTCCAGGACGATCAGGTCCGGCTTCATTTCGTGGATGAAGCGAACGTCTTTGAGCACCTGCTCATAGCTGGCGAGATTGAAGAACACGGGGTGCGCATAGAGCTTTTCTCGTCTGGGCAGCAGCCCGTCAATGATTTGGGCCGTCAGATCGGTGAATTTCTCGATCTCGCTTTTCCACTGATACTTGACGGAAGCCGGTGCGATCACCAGCACCCGTTCGATTCCCCTGCGCCTCCGCAGCAGTTCGGCCGCCGCAAGCGTCTGAATGGTCTTACCTAGACCCATATCATCGGCAAGCGCCACGCGGCCGCGGCAAGCAGCGAAAATGGAGCCCCGGGCCTGGTATGGCAGAAGCTTGGCTTTCAGAATGCCGGAGAGCGGATCCTGCCCGCGGCCGAGTTTTGCCAGTAGCTTTCTTTCCAGCTCCAATCCTTCCGCGAGCTCGTTCTCCCGGTCCAGGTATTCTAAAACGTCGCTATAGATCACCGCGTGATCGTCGGCCTGACGCACAGCCTCCAAGACCTGGTCAAATTGGCGGAAGTTCTCCGGCCGCAGCATTCCCACCGCGTCGAAGTATTTCTCCGCAATCGATTGCAAGCCGGGAGAAGGCGAAGCGGGCAGCCGCAGCCGCACACCAATCGCGTCGCCGTACTGCAGCGAAATGGATGCTCGCGTACGCTGATACTGCGCACGCGGCATCTTGCCGTTGCGCCGCCGTATCCGCGAGAGCATCGCCTCGACATGCTTGCAAGTCCCCAGAGTGTTCTTAGCGAAATCGGGGCAGGAGCAATAATTTTCAAACAGCGCAGCTCCGCGCAGCGCCACCCGGTAGGTCTTCCCGCTGCCGGACTTGATTTTGTAATCGCCGTACGGCCCCGGCTGGGGCCGTACGAGAATGCGCTTGATGGCGTCTTGCGCCCGGTTCTGCCGTTCCGCGATCTGCTGTTCGACTAGCATTGCTGCGCTCCTCTTGGGAGCGTACAACAGAGGCGGCCTACATGCTCCAGGCGGCGAGAATTTCTTCCACCCGGCCCGCGCTGCGACCGCTGCCGAAATTGGGTTCGTTTCGCAAAATCCAGGCTCCGGAGGGCCAAACCCGCCGCCCACTCTCGCCGAAGCCGCCGGAAAGAAAAAACTACGGCCTATACACCGCGAACGCCGTATCCGTTTCCCACACGCGCACATAGGCGACGGGAGCTTTCAGCTCTTTTTGAATTTCGTCGAAGAAAAATTTGGCGAGGTTCTCGGCGGAGGGGT
>JBOGMI010000476.1:0-17628 GCA_050746645.1 Bryobacteraceae bacterium
CCAGGTCGGCCTCAGCTATGTGCTGGACGGGGAAAACGGGCTCAGCCTCTGCCATCACGTCTATCCGGGCAACGTGGCCGATGCCGAGGAATTTCCCATCGCCTTACAGCGGATTGTGGCTTTGTTAGACCGCCACGGCATTGCCAGAGACACGGTGACACTCGTACTGGATAAGGGATCGGCGGCGCTGGCCAACACGCTGGAACTGGAGCAAGCCGGCGTGGGCTGGATCTCGGCGCTGCCTTGGAACCAGGCGCCGGAGGAGTTGCGCGAGCGGCCGGCGGGAGAGTTGTCCGCGCTGAGCAGCGGCCAGCCAGGGGTCCGGGCTGCCGCCGGGCGCCAGATGGTTCATGGCAAAGAGTACCTGTGCGTGGTGAAGTATTCGGCGCCGTTCGCGAGCGGGCAGTTGCACAGTCTGACCACTGCGCTCAGCAAAGCGCTCCAGTCGATGCGGCGCCTAGCGATCGAACTGGCCAAGCCCGGGGCGCGTTTCACCGAAGCGGGGATTCGCAATAAGATCGCGCGCTGGTTGTCGGGCGCGTTTGTATCCGAGTTAGTGCGCTACCAACTGGAGCAACGCGACGGCCACTGGCGTCTGCAGTTCGATTTCGACAACCCAGCTTTCCAGCGGTTGCTGGCCCGCCGTTTGGGCCGCACCACGCTGTTAACCAACCGGTTGGACTGGGGCGCCGAACAGGTCGTGGCGGGCTACTCCGGACAGCAACAGATCGAACGAGTATTCCGCGGGCTCAAAGACGGCGATTGGTTGGGATGGGGACCGATATACCACTGGACCGACAGCAAGATTCGCGTGCACGCGTTTTACTGCATGCTCGGAATCTCGCTTCTCCAGTACATCCACAAGAAAGCCCAAGTCGTGTGGGCTGGTCTGTCGATGGAGCAGTTGCTGGAGCAGCTTCGCCAAATTCAACAGTTCGCGCTGCTCTATCCGCCGCTGGGGGAAAAGGGGCCAAACCGGGTGGCGACCGTTCTGTCGAAGCAAACGCTCGTGCAGCAAACCCTCTCCGAAGAGCTAGGCCTCGATACGCTACGTAGTACCCCAATTCGGTAATACCGCACCTCCCGCTCCAACTCCAAGCGGCTCAGCTACTTACCTCTCTGTTATCCGCCTTTCGAGTAAACTCCCGCTAGGGCGGATGCCGCCAAAGCTGCGTCTTCGGGTGAAATTCCCCGGTCCGTAAGCAGAGCCGGCAGATGGGCAATCGCTCCGTTCTGGCTGATCGAGGCAAGAAACAGCACCGTAAGGATGATCCAAAAAGCGCGAGACCGCAAGGCTTGCCGGGTGGAGGCTCCCGCCACGGAAAGCGGTTTCGAACGAGGCTGCGAATGCGGGCGATTCGGGTGTTCGCGAATACGGAATCCTAGCGACAGCCCGACGGCGAGAGCCATACCGCCGAGGATGGCGAACGCATTGCGCCAGCCAAAAGCGTCGATCAGCGTCTGAGCAACGAGCGGGAAGACCATCGCCCCAAGCGCGCCACCAGAGAGTAAGAGCGCAAAAGCAGCGCCGCGGCGCGCATTGAACCAGGCGGAGAGAACGTGCGAATACGCAAGGTGCGCGGTTCCGTTACCGACGATGCCGATCACGACAAAAATCAGATACAGATGCCATAAGTGACCGGTGAGCAAGGAGAGCGAAGCTAAAGCGCAGCCGAAGACGACGAAGCTGGGCAAAATGATCCGGCGCGCGGGAAAACGGTCGAGCAGGGCGCCAAGGGGAGGCGAACAGGCAGCCACCGAAAGAGCCGCGATTCCGAAGGCAGCGGAAACCGCCTCGCGAGACCAGCCGAACTCGGCCGTCAGCGGCTTGAGGAATACGCCGAATGTGTAGACAAGGATCGAAGCGAAGCTGACAAACACGCAAGCCGAGGAGGCCAGCGCGACGCGCCAGCCCGGATAACGGAGGCTGGGTTCGGTGATCGCTTCGGTAGCGCAGGCGGCCATCATTCAACCCTAAAACGTCAGCTTCAAAGCAAATTGCATCAGGCGCGGAGCATTCGCGGTGAGGACTTGGCCAAAATCAGGCGAATTCAAGTCCGCCACCGGCAGCCCGAAATTCGCGTGGTTCGCGATGTTAAACGATTCCGCGCGAAACTGCATCCGCATCGATTCTGTCGGCTCGAAGCTGCGGGTTAGGGAGGCATCGAAATCCGTGAAAGCCGGGCCTCGCGCAATGTTTCGTCCGGCGTTTCCGAACTGCCCTGCCTGAGTTACGGGATTCAGGCGCACAAAAGCCGCGCGGTTCATCCATTGTTCGACGGTATGCGGCCCGTTATTGGGGTTGCCAATCAGGTCCGGCCGGCTTGCGGGATAGCCGGAAATCGGAGGGCTGTTTGCTTGCAGCGCGACGTTGGCCGAATCGTAGATCGTAAACGGCGTTGGCGAGTTGTGAGATGCAATGACGTTCAACTGCCAGCCGCTGAAAATCTTGCGGGCGAGCGGCGCGCCTCCGGAGAGATGAATCCGATAGGAGCCGCTTGCGGTGGCCCTCTGTGGCGCGTCGAACAGGGAGGGTCCATGTTCGGCATCCAGATTGAACGGATTCTGGGCCAGGTCGTTTTCTCCGGCGATCGGTTGGGACGAGGCGCCATTGAGGTTCATCGAAGAAAGATAATCGAGCGACTTCGAATACCAATACGAGATATTGAATCCAAATCCGGAAGCGAATCGCCGTGAAAGCGTTGCTTGGCCAGCTTCGTAAGTGGAGTTAGTAATATCCACCAGTTCGGCGACGGTTGAGAAAGTGCAGGCGCCTCCATTTGGCGGGCAGCCGGCATAAATGCGCCGTTGATCCGCATTTGCGGCAGTCGCGCCGGGGCCGTAGACCGCGGGGTTTGCTTCGATATTGCGTGGGAGGTGGGTACCCTTCGCACCGACATAACGGACCTCGATCAGATAATGTCCCAGAAACGAATGCTGAATGCCGAAATTCCAGTTTTGAGCGTAGGGAGCGCGCGCGGCTGGGTCCATTGCGAACACAGTGGAGGGCGGAACAAAGCTGTCCGGCGCGGGATAGCCGTGGCCAACATATGGATTCGCAAAATTGAGATTGACGCCGCCGAATTGAACAAACTGCGCGAAAGGCAGAGCGCTGATGGGAACTTGCGACGCGGTCCCCGCGCCGTTCTGAAATTGGTCGTAGAAAATCCCGTACCCTGCGCGCACGGCCCATTCACCTCTACCGGTGGGATCCCATGCAAAGCCGATGCGCGGCATCAACGCATTGTCGCCTTGTGCGATGCCCGCGCCAATTCCCGGATCTCCCGGAAAGAGCAACCCGGCGGGCGCGCTCGGATACACCACCGATTGCACTCCGGGGACGAAAGCGTTCAGACGGTTTTCGATTTCCGTAATTGGGTTGATGCGTTCGTAGCGAACGCCATAATTGAAGGTCAGGTGCGAAGTGACGCGCCATTCGTCCTGCGCATATAAGCCAAGATTCCAGTCCCGCAATCCGCGATTGAAATTGCCGAGCCCTTGATAGAACGTTACCGGCGCGCCCAGCAGTAAGTTGGCGATTGCGTCACTCGCGGGAAACGTGGAGGCGAACACAAAGAACGCATTCGGAGCGATGCCCTGGAACATGTTCAACTGGGTGCGAATGAATTGGGCCCCGAACGCCATGGAATGAGCGCCCTTTACCCAGGAAAGATTCTCCTCTCCCTGGTAGCTGTTCTGCACGGAATTGCGTGGACCGGTGATTGCGCCTCCGACCGGCGAGTAGCCCACCACGTTAAAGAACGGCGGCCCCTGGCCGGCGGCGTTGGACGACGGATACTCGAAGCCCAAAGCGCTCGGCGGCGTCTGATTCAAGCGCATATCGAAATCGAACGGGTAGCGGAGAAAGGCGATCCGCGCGGAGTTGGTGAGCGAGGGGGAAAAGGTATGCGTGCTGGAAAGTTCGGCAGAGTGAGCTTTGATATCGTCGCGAGTCGGAAAGCCGGGAATCGTGGTGCCGCGGATCGAAACCGGATTCAGGTCGTAGCCGCCGGAGAAAGAGTAACGGGCGAAAAGCTGGTCCTTGTCGGAAAGATTGTAATCGAGGCGCAGACCCGCCTGATCATAATCATTCGTTGCGACGACGGTCGTGCGATAAACGTTCCCGCCGGCATTAGGCAGCGGATAGAGATTGATGACGTTCAGCGCGACTGGATTCAGCGCCTGGACCGGAATGCGATCGCCGGGAAATTCCGTTCCTCCGGCAGCGAAGTTCAGGAGCGGCGCGCCGAGGTCCGAAAAATCTCCGGTGCGTTCCTGCGTGTTGGGGACGGTAGAGGAGGTCGTTTCGCCCTGCCGGTTGCGAAATCCTTCGTAGTACAGGAAGAAGAACAGTTTGTCTTTCCAGATGGGGCCGCCGAGTGTGCCGCCAAACTGATTTTGGTGCAGCGGCTCTACCTTTTCAGAGAAAAAGTTGCGCGTATCCAGATCGTTGTTGCGCAGAAACTCGTATAAGTCTCCGTGAAAGCTATTGCCGCCGGACCGTGTGATGACGGCAGTGGTGGCGCCCGCCGTGCCGCCGTATTCGGGAGGCGCAGTTTGCGTGAGAATGCGAAACTCCGCGATGGCGTCCACCGGAATCTTCAAGGCGTAACCGGCATCCATGCGGTTCAGATTGCGCGCGCCATCGACAATGTAGCTGTTCTCTTCGGGACGCGCGCCGTTCACGGCATAGGTTTGGCCCTGGCGCATCGGGCCGCCCGCTTCAATGAGACCCGAAGTCAGCGGTGCGGCGCCGCTTTGCAGTAATCCTAGCTGGGCAAAATTGCGGCCGTTCAAGGGAAGGGCCAGAATTTCTCTTCCGGTCACGACAGCTCCGAGTGTGTTGGTCGAATCGTCGACAAGCGGGGCATCGGAGGTGACCGTGACCGTCTCTGTCACCGTCGCGAGCTGCAGTTTCAGAGCCACGCGCAACGTCTGACTCACGTTCACCGTGACAGGCTGCCGGATCAGAGTGGCGAAATGCGGTGCACTGACGGTGAGTTTGTAGCTGCCGACAGGCAGCAGCGAGATACGGAAAAAGCCGTTAGCTTCGGTGGCTGCGTCTTTGGTAAAGCCGGTCGCCAGATTTTCGGCTGCAACCCGCGCGATGACCACACCTCCAGACTCATCATTGATTAAGCCCTCGATTGCTCCTACAGGGTCCTGGGCCCATGCTCTCGAGGCCACGAGAGAGAAACAGAGGAGTAACATCGAGCACCGGCGTGCGTTCATTTCGAAACCCTTTCCGACGATTGAGAGACTTGAACTGGTACGAACGAGGGGAGTTGCGGCGGCGTTAATACGCTTCGACCGGCTTAAGCGGTCCCCGCGGCAGAGGCTGCCGGGAGCCTTTCCGTAGAACCGGCGTATCCATGCGTTGCTAATTCCGCCGCGTGCTGCCGGTACATCTCGGGATCCTGCGGCGCCCAGGTCGCGAGCCCGTCGACATAGCGGTTGCACATGCAGAACATGGCCGCAATGAGCACCGTGTCGTGAATCTCAAGGTCCGTTACGCCTTGCTTTCGCGCCGCTTCGACATCCTCGGATGTAACATTCTTTCCGCCCTTTTGCACCTTCCCGGCAATTACCAGAAGCGCTTTCAACTTGTTCGAAATCGCCGCGGTCTGCGGATCGTGTTTGGTTTTGAAGACAGTGTCTTCATCTCCCTGGAGATGATGGGCGGCTACCGCGCCATGAATAGACTGGCAGAAAAAGCAATCGTTTTGCGTGGAAACGTAGGTTGCAATCAATTCTCTTTCGGCGCGGGAGAGAGAATTCGGCCCCCGCAACAGAATTTCCGCGAGTTTGTTTAATGGTTTCGCGGTCTCAGGGCGAAACAACATCGGGCCGAGAATACCCGGAACCCCATCTGCAAGCGTGATATGTGGCATGATTCGTTCCGTTGGAAGTGTACTTTGATCGCACCTCCGAATCAAGATGGAATTTCATTTCAAACTTAGGGTGGATGCTTCCGCCGGGAAGCGAGGACACAGAAGAGCTAAAGCTGATATCAGTGAGTCACGCAACGGATCAGGCGGCTTGGGCGTGCGATTTCCTTTGTTCGCGGGCGAGATGGGCGGCGCGGACGCGCTTGAGATGGTTCTCAATAGCGGCAGTTGAAAAAACGAAGCCAAATGCGGCGGGATCGAAGGGCTGATTGTCTTTTCGTGCGGCGAGATAGAGCTCGGCGGCGGCTTCCATCTGCTGTTTTTCCTTTTGGATACGCTCCTGCTGAAGCTGGCGCAGTTCGGCCATGTCCTTCGCGCGCTGACGCTGGAGGCGTGCTTCCTGGATATAGAGGTTGCGGATCTGCTTTTCGTAGGTCAGGAGAATGTGGCACTCGATGAGGGCGAGACGCCGCTCGCGGCCTTCGTTTTCAAACAGGCCGGCAAATTCGATATAACCGCGGGCGAAGATGGCGGAATCGAGCGAGGGGATGCGTAGGACGCGCCACATGTTGTCGGCGATGGACTGGGCGAGGCACTGCTCGCGGATGCCGACGGGGTTGAGCTCTTTCATAAACTCGCGAACGTGATGCTCGTAGGCGGCGACGTCATCGGTGGGCAGAAGGACGGTGCGGCCGGTAAGTGCCGTTTTGACGGCATTGAGACGAGAGACTTCTTTCCCGGCGGCACAGCGGGGACCCGTAGAGAGTTGGGCGTTGGCGCGGTTGGCGGCGAGCTGGGCGGGAGAAGGTGTTTTTGGAATGTTCGGCTCATCCGGAAAGGGCGGCTCAGCGGCCGGGAGTTCCAGATCGGGTGCGATTTCCGGGAATGGCATCTGGGGTTCGGGGGCGGCTGTGGCAGCCTGCATTACGGCTTGTTTCTCGGCTTTACGGGCGAGTTTGCGGGCTTTGCGCTCGGCGGCGCGACGAATGGAACGAGGGGTCATGACGAGACCAAGATAATTTAAGGTAGAGTGCGAGGCGGCGGGAGGTGGCTGTAACTTATTGAGGAAGCAGGAAACGCGAGTTTACCTTCATTGTGAATGGCCAACCAGGTAAAACTCCGCCGCAGGGTCGAAAAACCGGGCGCGCCCTGGAAAGGGCGCGGCAGCCTCGAAAGGCTGACCCCACGATATTTCATAAACTAGAAAGTCTGCCAACAGATCTTCGCAAAGAGCAAAGTTGGGATATAGCCAGTCGCCGTTTTGCGCATGGCGCCATTCAGCGACTATGGGCTCCGGCCCGGGTAAATATCGAGCTGCATGCTTGCTCTATTCTGCTTTTATGAGTACGCAGCGTGCGATGGCTGGTGGCTGGGTTCAGAGCGAGGAGCTCGAAAAGGGTCTGAACGGGCGAAGTCTCTGCCGATGGTGCCATCTGGAGGTTCCCTCCGGCCGCGCCACGTTCTGCTCCGATTGGTGCGTACACGAGTGGAAGCTTCGCACTGACTCGGGCTACCTTCGAGAAAAGGTATTCGAAAGGGATCGCGGCATTTGCGCTCTTTGCGGCATCGACTGTGTTGCCGCCTACGCGCATCTTCGCCGACTGCGCGGAACCGCTCGCCTCCGCGTTGCCGTCGAGTGGAACCTGGGCTCCCGAAAGAGCTTGTGGGATGCCGATCATCTCGTACCCGTTGTAGAAGGCGGCGGAGAGTGCGACCTTTCCAATATGCGCACGCTTTGCCTGAAATGCCATCGCGCTCAGACGCTCGCGACGCGGCGGCGTCTGCAAGAACGGAAGACCCGCCCGGCGCTGTAGGTACAGTGAGACCGCCTCCGGGTTATCGTGCAGCTTTCTTAAGCAGAATGGAGATTTTCGTGGCGCGGCCGCCGTGGCCGAAGGTGGTATTCAGGCGCAGCTCCGGACCGTTCATGGTTCCGTGATACGTCAGATTTCCCGCCCTGAAGGAGAGGTCATTGCCGTCGATATGGCCATTCCGAATCTGTTCCTCGCCGAAGCCGCTGGTTAGACTCCCGGTGAGGTTGCCGTTGTTCTGATCGAAAACACATTCGACCTGCCCATATTTCGTGCTGCCCACCCATCGGCCGATGATGCCAGGCCCGGTCTTGACCGGCGGCGGTGTCCATATTGCGACGGAAGGACGCGGAGCCGTTTTGACGCAATCGATGGTAAGACTGGCAGAGGCAAGCCGGTCTGCAGAAGCAGTCAGGCGCAGCGCACCGGGTTGCTTCGATGCCTGCACAATCGCCATGCAGAGTCCATTGAATGCGCTCCGCTTGCTTCCCTTGTCCGATTCGTGGCAGCTCGGATCGCCGTTGCCCACACCGATCAATTTGCCGCTTCCCGAAACATCGAAGGAAATCTCATTTCCAGCCGTGGGCATGATGCGGCCTTGCGCGTCCTGAACTTCGACGGCGATGCGCATCGCATCTTCGCCGTCGGCCGCCATCTGTGCCGCCTTGCGGTCATGATGCAAAACGATTTTGGCGGGAGCGCCGGTGGTCTCGCGAACCGCCGTGAGGACGAGCTTTCCATCGCGATAGCCCTTCGCTTCGAGTTTGCCGGGCGTGTAGGGAACGGTCCACTGCACATGCGACCGGGGCTTCACATCGCGGAATCCCAAACTCTTGCCGTTCAGAAACAGCTCGACGCGCTGGAGGTTCGTGTGGCACCAGACCTCGATGCCCTGACCCTCTTTCCCGGTCCAGTTCCAATGCGGGAACAGATGCAGCACGGGTCCGGCGCCCCACCAGGCTTTGTAGTAATAGAAGTTGTCCTTCGCAAACCCGCAGGTATCCATAATTCCGAAGTGCGAGTTGATGCAGGGCCAACTGTAGGGCGTCGGCTCTCCGCGGTAGTCGAAGCCGGTCCAGGCGAAACCGCCCGAGAGGAAGGCGCGCACGGCGTATACGTTCCACCACTGCTCGGCCGTCGAGGCCCATGGCGGATAGTTCTTGTCATACGCGCTGACGTAACCCTTTTCTTTATCGTTCTTGTAAATCCCCCGGGTGCAAACGGTGCTCGCCGTTTCAGTGCCGACGGTGGGCTGATGCGGGAATTTCTTGTGGAACGCATCGATCTTGCCCAGGTTGTAATTAAAGCCCTGCACATCGACAACGCCGGAGATGCCCATACCCCAATCGTTATTCATCGCCGCGGTTACGGGCCGCGATGGGTCGAGGCGGCGCGCGAGGCGCTTCATCGAGGTCACGATGCGCGCGCCGCGCTCGGAACCCTGTTCGGGCTCCTCATTTGCAAGAGACCAGATGAAGACAGAAGGATGATTGCGGTCCCGCCGAACCAAGCGCGAGAGCTGGCTGAGTCCTTCGGGGCTCGATTCCATCATGCGGGTCTCGTCCATCACCAGCATGCCGAGCCGGTCGCAGGCCTCCAGCAGCTCCGGGGTCGGCGCATTATGCGAGGTGCGATAGGCATTCGAGCCCATCTCTTTCAGACGCTGAATGCGGTAATACTGAACGCGATCGGGCAGGGCCGAACCGAGTCCGGCATGATCCTGATGGTTGCAGGTCCCTTTGATTTTTAGCGGCTTCCCGTTGAGGAAAAAACCATGGTCCGGGTCGAACTTAGTGGTCCGAATACCGAAGCTGGTTACATAGCGGTCCTGCACTGCGCCGCCGGATTCCATTTCCGTGAGCAACCTGTAGAGATGCGGCGAATCGGGCGACCAGAGATTCGGACTGTCCACTGTGAGTTGCTGGACGAACTTCCGATTCGACCATGGCTTTAACTGCGCCGGATCACTCGACGCATTGGCGATCCGGTTGCCTTGCGCATCCAGAATCGTGGATTGGATGCGGCAGCCGGCCGCCTTCGACTGCTCATTTTCAAGTTCCGTCTCGATCACCAGCGCGCCCGGAGACGAGTCCGGCCCAGAGCGCACGAAAGTGCCCCAGTGCGCGACATGCACCGGGTTGGTCTTGGTCAGCCAGACGTGCCGGTAGATGCCGGCTCCTTCGTAAAACCATCCTTCCTCAAGCGTCGCGTCGACGCGGAGCACCAGCGCGTTCGGTTTGCCATATTTCACAAAATCGGTGATGTCGAAGTGGCACGGAGCGTAGCCGCTGAAGTTCGTACCGAGGTAATTCCCGTTGAGCAGCACCATCGCGTTCCGGAAGACGCCGTCGAACTCGACAGCCAATCTCTTTCCGCGGTCCGCGGCCGGAATCTCAAACACTCGGCGATACCAGCCGATGCTGGTTGCGGGATGCTTTCGGCTGAGCGGATGATAGCCGTGCGATTCGAGCTGCGGGTCATCCACAAAAGGCAGCTCGACGGCCCAGTCATGGGGCAGATCCACTTGCCGCCACGAGCTGTCGTCATAGTGGACTCGCGCGGCAGACACCACCCGCCCGGCCTTCGCGAAGGTTTGTCTGGCTCCGAAGTTGAGATCTTTTGCTTCGTCATCCGCATCACCCAAGCGGAACCGCCATCCGAAATCGAGCAGCAGTTTCCCCCGAGGGTGCAGGTTGAGTTCCGGCTGTTTCACCGGCAGTGCCTGAGAGGCTTGCGGGAGCGCGGGACTTAGCTCGCCATAAGCGGAGGCCGCCGATCCCACTGCGATGCTTGCCTTCAAAAGGTCTCTTCTTGTCAAGGTGTGCTCGTCCGATGATGTTGTGGTAGCGACATCATCGAGTGTAATCCTTGCCAGCGGAGCCGTAGCCAAGAGCCGGCTGAAAAGCCGGCGGCAGCCAGGAATGGCTGGCCCCACAGGTTAAACTATTAGCGCATCGTGTCCAATTTTACGCGTCGTTCGATCTTCCGGTCTCTGGCCGCCGCAAGCGCCGCGGCCGGAACGCGTATTGCTCGGGCAGCAGGTTCCTGGCTGCGCGTCGGCGTGACTGATTGGAACCTCTACCTCGGAGCTAACCCGCAGTCTGTTCGCTTGGCCGCCCGGCTCGGCTTCAAGGGCATTCAGGTTTCTTTCGGACGCCAGATCACGGACGGCCGCATGCCCGCCGATCATCCCGAGATCATTGCCCAGTATCTGCAGCTCTCGGAGCAATATAAGGTTCCCATCGACGGCACCTGCGTCGACCGGCTGCACATCAACTGCCTCAAGAGCGATCCGCAGGCGAGGAAATGGCTGCTCGATTCCATACGCCTGACCAAGGCTCTGAAGACCAAGGTGCTGCTGGTCCCGTTCTTTGGGCATTGCGCTCTGCGGACGAGCGCGGAGATGGATCGTACCGGCGACGTGCTGCGCGAGCTGGCGCCCGAAGCCGAGAAGGCCGGCGTGATTCTCGGCCTGGAAGATACAATCTCGGCCGAAAACAACGTGCGCATTATGGACCGCGCGCGCTCGAAAAACGTGCTGGTCTATTACGATGTCGGCAACTCGACCAACAACGGTTTCGATGTTGTGAAAGAGATCCGCTGGCTCGGCAAGAATCGCATTTGCCAGATCCATTTAAAGGACAATCCGCATTACCTGGGCGAAGGCAGCATTCAGTTCAAGCCCATTCTCGCCGCCATCCACGACATAGGGTTCTCCGGCTATGCGAACCTCGAAACCCAGGTTCCCAAGACCGATCTCGATGCCGGCATGCGCCGCAATCTAGCCTACATCCGCAAGCTGATGGCGCAAGTGCGGGGAGCGGGATGAGAAAAGCGGCTCCTCCTCTGGAGATTTATCAAATCAAAGTGACCCTTCTCGGCACGAAACCGCCGATCTGGCGGCGCGTGCTCGTACCAAAGACCATCACGCTGGAGCAATTACACGATGTGCTGCAACTGGCGATGGGATGGTACGATTGCCACCTGCACGAATTTCGCGCCGGACACGACCGGTTTGGAGCGCCGGATCCCGACGACGAACCGATGGGGATGCCGGCCGCGAAAGACGAGCGGAAGGTCCCAGTTTCACGTGTGCTCGCCAGGGCCGGAGCGAAGATGTCTTACACATACGATTTCGGCGATACCTGGGAGCATGCCATTTTACTTGAGAAACGGCTGCCCGCCGATGCGAGTGTGCATTATCCGGTGTGCATCGGAGGCAAACGGGCCTGTCCGCCGGAGGACTGCGGCGGCATCTACGGCTTCTACAACTTACTGGAAATCCTCGGCGATCCCGAACACGAGGAGCACGAAGAGATGCTGGAGTGGGCTGGCGAGTTTGATCCGGAAGCTTTTTCGGTGGATGAGGTGAACCAAAAGTTTGGGCCGCGTCGCGGCTGGTCCCGAAGCAAGCGGCGCAGTGTATAAACGACGAACTGCGAAATCTATTCGTGTCTCAGCGTCTCCATAGGGTCCACTTTGGCCGCCTGACGGGCCGGAATGTAACTGGCTAGCAGGGCCACCGCTAAGAGAAGCAGAGAGACTGCGGCAAACGTTGCTGGGTCGGTCGGCTTGACGCCGTAGAGCAGGCTGGCGAGGAAGCGTGTGGTTCCAAGGGCGGCGATGATACCGATGCCGACGCCGAGCGCCGCAAGTTTGAAGCCTCCTCGCACCACCATCTTTTGAACATCTTCCGCTTGAGCCCCCAGCGCCAGGCGGATCCCGATCTCCCGTTTGCGCTGCGAGACCGAATAGGCGATTACGCCATAGAGACCCACAATGCTCAGCAACAAACCCATGCCGCCCGCGAGAGCCAGCATCACGAGCGTGAACGAAGTGCGCGCCATCGAGTTGCTGTAGTAATAGTCCAGCGTGTGAACCGCGAACAGCGGAAGATTGGGATTCACGGATCGCACCGCTTGCCGGATTTCCTTTATGAAGCTCTCCGAGCCGGCGCGTGGGCTGCGGATAGCGAAGGCCACGTTGCCCCAATTCGGGTGAGACTCAAAGTGGGTCATAAAGATTGGCCAATAGACGGAAGCGGGCGGTTCCTTCTCTACGCCGTCCTGGTGAACGTCTCCCACAACCCCGATGATCTTGCGCCAGTCATCTTTCGTGTTTGTCCGAATCTCCTTGCCAAGAGCGCTTGCAGGCTCGCGCCAATATTGGCGCGCGAATTTCTCGGAAATCATGACCACCGGAACCTTATTTTCGATCTCACTCCAACTGAAACTGCGCCCGGCAACTAATGGCGTTCCGATTGTCTTGAGATAGCCCGGCGAGACGAACTTGACCCGGCAGATCGGAGGCTGAACTGAAGAGTTGGCCCGGCCCTTTATGGAGACTGGGTCGTTCCGACTACCTCTTGCATCCATGGGGATATTTGTGGAGAAGGCCGCTGAAGAGACGCCAGGGACGGCCTCAATCTTGTGCAGGATCTCCTCCTCGATGCGAAACGCGCGCACTGGGTCCTTCACTTGTGCGTCGGGAATGGATACGCGGAAGGTCTGAACTTCCGAAGGAGCAACGAATCCGGGATTGACTCCGGTCAGGGCGCGAAGCGTGCGAATCATGAGCCCGGAACTGACCAGCAGGACGAGCGCCAGCGCCACTTGCACGATCACCAGCCAAACGCACGCCGCGCGACCGATGTCGCTCGCGGCTTTCGCTCAGCGAGCGCCCACCCTCGCGCAATCCGGTTCCGAGGCGCGCACCCGCGTATTTGAAGAGAGCGGCAGAACCGAAAAGAAGGCTCGCGGCGATCGATACTGCGAGAGCAAACAGCAGGACGGTTCCGTCGATACCGATTTCATCGAGGCGTGGCAGATTCGCGGGCGCTAGCGTGATCAAAACCCGCAAAGCTCCGTAAGCCAGTCCGATACCGAACAACCCGCCGAGCAGGGCCAAAATCAGACTCTCCGTAAATAATTCCGTAGCCATGCGGCCGCGGCCAAACGCACCTGCGCAGCGCGGACCGCCAACTCCTGCCGGCGCCCTTCTACTCGTAGCAACAGAAGGTTGGCTACGTTCGCACACGCGATGAGTAACACCAGCCCAATGCCGCCCATCAGAACCCACAAGACCTTGCCCACATCGCCCACCACCTCTTGCTTCAGAGGCCGCAAACGGGTTCGACTCGCAACTTTTCGAACAGCTTGAGGCTTAAACCGGGTGGCGCAGGGAAGCTCCGAAACACGATTGGGATCATGCGAGCCTCGTCCGCGTTAGCCTGCGCTAGCTAGCGTGACATCCGGTTTGAGCCGGACAATCGCCCCATAGCTGAAGGCTCCCAAGTGGGTCTTGGCGCGATCCAACTGTATGGGCAGAAGCATGGCCACATTAGGCTTGTCCAGAAAGAGAAAGCTCTGCGGCAACACGCCGATGATCGCGGCCGGCTTGCCATCTATGTCGATCATCCCTCCGACGACGGAGGGATCGCCCCCGAATCTGCTACGCCAGTAGCCGTAGGTCAGTATTACCTTCTCCGAGCTACCTGGGGAATCGTCTGCTCGCGTGAAGACACGTCCGAATAACGGCTTGGCGCCCAAAATCGGAAGCAGGCCGTCGGTCGCTTCGAGAACCGGAACGCGCTCCGGTTTTCCGAGCCCGGTGACGGTTACCGAATTGCCGAAACTATAGAGACCAATGTCCTGGAAGGTGCGGCTCCGCTTGCGAAAGATGAAGTAATCCGATTGAGACAACGGCCAATTGCTCAGGTGGATGCCAGGAAGGTTGAGCCGGACCGTTATCAGTTTCTCCGGGTGCGGATATGGCAAGGGCTTGAACAGAACGCCGTTCACCACGCTGAAAATGGCCGTCGTCGCCCCGATGCCCAATGCGAGCGTCGCGACGGCGATTGTCGTAAAACCGGGCCTGCGCCGCAACCGGCGCAGGCTGTGGCGTAAATCCTGGATTGCAGTCTCGACGAACCAGACCCCGCGCGCCTCGCGGCATTCTTCCTTGGTTTGGACCATGCCGCCAAACGCTAGCCGCGCGCGCCGCACCGCTTCTTCGTGCGGCAGGCCCGACTTCTCGTACTTATTCACTTCCTGTTCGAAGTGGAACCGCAATTCGTCGTTCATCTCCGCTTCCACCGCACCGCGGCGAAACAGCGCGCGAAAACGATAAAAAAGATCGGTCAGCATCTGTCTCACTCTATTCGCAATGCTTGCATTGGGTCCACCGCTGCTGCGCGATGCGCTGGGACGAAACAGGCAATCAGAGCTACGGCCATGAGTAATAGGGCTACTCCGACGATAATCAGTGGATCGGTGGGGCTTACTTCGAAGAGCATGCCGCGCACGAACTGGGCGAGGCTCAAGCCGGTAACCACTCCGACTACGGTTCCCCCAAAAGCCAGCCGCATGCCCTTCCATAGCACAAGAGCGAGCACATCCATGCGCGTCGCCCCAAGCGCCAAGCGCACTCCCATCTCGTGCTTTCGTTGGGCAACCATATAGGCCATGACGCCATAAATGCCGATACAAGCCATCAGTAAGGCAAGCGCCGCAAGACTGGAAAGCAATATCGTTTGCGTTTCGTTTTGCGCCGTTTCCTGATCCACGATATCTGTCATTGTCCTGACATGCGTGAGAGGCTCCGCCGGGTCAAGCCGCGCAACGGCTCTTCTGATCTCAGCCAGAACGCTGATCGGATTCGTACTTGCGGTCCGTACGACCAGGCCGCGCGGTTGCATCCAGTCGTGCTCGGCCTGCCAGTAGGGGAAATACATTTCCTGCCGAGGCGGAGCATCGAGGCCCATCTGCTTAACATCGCCAACGATCCCTACTATCTGAATCCAAGGATCGTCGCTTTGCGCCGTTCCTTCCTTAAATCGCTTTCCAATCGGATCTTCATTGGGCCAGAACTTTCGCGCCATTGTCTCGTTAATAATCGCTACGAGCGGCGCATCCTGACGGTCGCGATTGTTGAATAGGCGGCCGCGAATTAAGGGAATCTTCAGAGTCTCGAAATAACCCGGTGTAATCACAGACTGGCTTGCGTTGTCAAGAACTGACGATCGCACGGCCGCACCCTCCGGCGTAAGGTTAATACCGCCGACTCCTTTCCACATTAACGGAAGCACGCTTGTGAATCCAGCGCTCTGAACCCCCGGCAATGCTCTCACGCTATCTAAAACACGTTCGACGAATCGCGACCGGGCGACGAAGTTCCGGTACTTTGGCTCGGACAAAAAAAATTCGGCCGTGAGCACTGAGCCGTCACGAAAACCGGGGTCAACGTGCCGAAGGTTCCAGAGCGTCTCAACGAAAATGCCGGCGCCGAGCAAAAGAACAAGGGAAAGCGCCATCTCGCAAACGACAAAGATATTGCTCAACCGCGCGCTTCGGGAGCCGGTGCTGCCTCGTCCGCCCTCCTTTAAAGCGCTATTGAGGTTGACGTTCGATCCTACGAGTGCAGGAACCATTCCAAATAGGACACTGGAGATAATCAAAACGACAATGGCGAAGGATAAGACCTGCGGGTCGAGGCCGAGAGACACGCTCCGCGAAAGGTCCGGCGGGATGAGATGTTTGAGATACGCAAAGCTGGCGTCCGCCAATAGTGTTCCCAAGACACCACCCGCGAATGCCAGCAGGATACTCTCTGTTAGCAATTGCCGAATGATCCTGCCCCGGCTTGCGCCAACAGTCAGACGCATCGCGAGCTCGCGCTGCCTGCCGGCGCCGCGAGATAGCAGCAAATTGGCTAAATTCGCGCATGCGATCAAGAGGATACAGCCAACTGCCGCCATCAGCAATATCAGCCCGCGCCGGGCATCGCGCGTATAGCGATTTTGTAGCGGCTCGGCGAAGAACCGGCGCAACCCTCTGGTGCTGTCGGGATATGTCCTTATGATGCGACTCGAGAGCACCTGCAATGCAGCGTTGGCTTGTCTCAGGGAAACACCGGGAAGAAGTCTTCCGACAAGATTAAAGTAATGTGCAGCGTGACTGGCTAGCTGCTGAGCGGTCAACGCAATTGGCGTCCAAAGTTGGACATCGCTCTCGGGATACGAAAATCCAGGCGGCATTACGCCGACTACGGTATAGGGCTCTGCATTGATGCGGATTACCTTCCCGATTAGCGCTGGATTTCCATCAAAGCGGCTCTGCCAGAGCCGATAGCTGAGCAGAACGACATGGTTCTTGCCCGGCGTATTTTCTCCGGGAAGGAAGGCGCGGCCCCGGAGTGGCTTCACACCAAGTGTAGAAAAGAGGTTACCGGTTACTTCGCCACCGATGAGGCCGACAGAACCGCCGTCCGGAGTGATTAGATCGTCCGAGTGCGTGGATGCTCCAGCCACATCTTCAAAGACGGCCTTCAACTTTCTGGCGCCCACATATGTGGCACCCGATGTGACATCGCGCGGGTAGCCTAGCGAACTATAATCCTCATAAATGACAACTAGCCGCGCCGCATCGCGATAGGGAAGAGGGCGCAGTAGTACGGCATCGACGACGCTGAATATTGCAGTAGTCGCGCCTATCCCTAAGGCCAGAGTGAGCAGAGCGATGGCCGTGAATCCCCGAGCTTTTCGGAGCATCCGCACTCCGTAGCGAATATCTTGGAGCACCGATTCTATGAAGCTCACGCCGCGCGCGTCGCGGCATTCTTCCTTGGCGTGCTCGATCCCGCCGAAGGCCAGCCGAGCGCGGCGCACCGCTTCTTCGTGCGACAGGCCGGATTTCTCGTACTTGTTTACTTGTTGTTCGAAATGGAACCGCAATTCGTCGTTCATCTCCGCTTCCACCGTGCCGCGTCGAAACAGAGCGCGCAGACGATAAATGAGATCAGTCAGCATGGGTTAATCTCCCGGGCAGATCCGTGGAGCAGCCCTTCGGGCTGCCATGCCACCACTCTTGGCGGCACCTGCTCCGCGCGGGCAGAGAAGCCGGTTAGAAAACCGGCTTGGCAGGCCAAAGGCC
>JBOGMI010000477.1:0-2950 GCA_050746645.1 Bryobacteraceae bacterium
CCGTTTTACAATCGTCAGTGATCCCACGTTGTCCACAACACCCTCCATGCACGCTCTCGACTCGGTATGGGAAGACATCCGCCGCGAATGCGACGCCGCTTGCAGCCGTTCGGCGCAAGCCGCCCGCTCGCAAATTACGCATCAACTGAACCAGACGTTCCGGCGCTTGCACGCTTACGAAGACGAGGCTGCCTGGATCGCCGGCATTCTCGACGGCGTTGGCCAGTTTTCCGGCCAAACCGCGATTTTTAGCCTGAAAGATGGCGTCCTGCGGCTTCGCTTGCAGCGGAATCTGGATTTGCCGGCGGATTTTTCGCTTCCAGCATCGGCGGCGGGCGCGTTTGCCGGAGCGATTGAATCGAAAGATCCCGTGATCGCCTTGCGCACGGCTGCTGAAGTTTCGGAAGCGCTGAGTTCGGCGGAAAAAGGCGCGCGTGCACATATAATCCCAGTGCTGAACGGCAGCCGTGTCGCGGCGATCGTCTTTGCGGCCAGCCGCGATTATACCGATGTGAATGCGCTGGAGCTGATCGCGGGCATGGCCTCGGCGGTGCTCGAACGCCAGGCAAACACGTCACTCCATGCGCAAATTGCGCCACCCAAGCCGGTTGCGGCCGCAGCGAACGGAACGGCGGCGCCCGTCCGGCAGATGCTACCCGCGTGGGTGGATTTGAGCGCGCAGCACCGCACGATGCACATCCAGGCGCAGCGCTTTTCGCGCGTGAAAGTCGCCGAAATGCAGCTTGCGCGGCCGGAGGTTTCCCGCGCCGCGCGCGAACAGGGGAATTTATATTTGCTTTTGAAAAATGAAATTGATACAGCTCGCCAAGCTTACGCCACTCAATTCATGACGATTCCTTCGATGGTCGATTATCTCCATCTGGAACTGGTGCGCAGCGCCGCTGAAGGCGACGAAAGCAAGTTGGGAGCGGATTATCCAGGGCAGTTGGCTTAAGATCGCCGGGGCAAGGCGGCGGACCGCGCTAGGCGGGTTCTGTTTATTGCTCGTTTGCGCGACCGTTGTGCTCGAGGCGCCCTCGCGCCGGCATTCCAGCGGTATGAGCGCCGCGGACGCCCTCGCGCTGGCGCAGAAGCGACTTCAGCAGACGAAGTTTCGCGCTGCCGCCGCGGATGCCGCCTATGCGGCCGAGCGCGCGCCTTCGGTCGCCGACTATGCGGAATACATTCGCGCGGAGGCCGAGTATCAAATGAAAGACTATGCGGCGGTTGAGCTGGCGGCCGCGCACGTATTTCAGCACTCACCGGTTTCGCCGCTCGTGGGGCAGGCGGCGGCCTTGCTGGTACAGACGGACCTTGAGAACAATCGTCCGCAGGATGCTCTGCGGCTGATCAAGAAATATTTTCCGCGGATTCCGCAGCCGCAAGGAGACTTGCTGCTGGCGCAGTGTTTCGAAGCCACGGGAGACTTGCCGCAAGCGGCCGAATACGACCAGCGCGTCTATTATCGTTATCCGACAGCGCCGGAAGCGGCCGTAGCGGCAAATGCGCTACAGGATCTGCAGAAGCGCCTGGGCAGCGCCTATCCTCCGGTGATGCCGTCGGCGATGCTGGGCCGCGCCAGGAAATTGTTTCAGGCGCACCAACCGGATGCCGCTCGCGTCGAACTGGAAGCCGCCATCCCGCAGATCGGCGGCGCCGAGCGCGATCTGGCGCAGGTGCGGCTGGGCGAAGCCGATTTCTTCGCGCACCATACGCAGGCCGCTTTCAAATATCTCAAGGCGCTCAAGGTAGACAATCCGGCGGCCGATGCCGAGCGGTTATTTTTTCTCATCCGCTGTGCGCGCACGCTGGACTCGCACGCCAAGGTGAAGCGGTTTCTGAAACGGCTGCAGCAGCGGTATCCGTCCTCTCCCTGGCGGCTGAAAGCCTTGATCTACACCGCCGATCAAGCGCGCGTCGATAACAAGCCCAAAGTGTTTCTGCCGCTTTACCGCGCGTGCGCGGCGGCGTTTGGGGACAATGCGGATTCCGCCTGGTGCCATTGGCGGCTGGCGTTCTCGAGCTATCGGAAAAATTCGGCGGACGCCTACGATCTGCTGCGCGAGCAGGTCGAGCAATACCCGCGCGAGCCGGCCGGCGACAATGCGCTCTACTTCTTGGGACGCGAATGCCAGCGCAAGAACGATAACGCGTCCGCCCGGGCCTGCTATCAGGAGCTGATCTCGCATTTCCCGAACACATATTATGCGGTACTGGCGCGCAAACGCCTTGAGGAGATTGGCATGCGGGATGCCGACCCCAGTCCGGCGATGCTGCACTTCCTGAACGGCGTACGCTGGCCCGTGCGCCCGGTTTTTCCCAGTTTCCGGCCGGGCAAGACTACTGCCGAACGCATCGCCCGCGCGCACCTGCTCACTCTCGCCGGACTAGACGATTTCGCCGAAGGCGAGCTCGAATTCGGCGCGAAGCAAGACGACGGCCAGAGAAACGTCTATGCCTATCGTCTGGCGGAAATCGCGGCCGCGCAGCACAAGCCGGCGCGCGCCCTGTACTACATTCAAACGCTGACCCCGCGCTATTTGTACATGCCGCTCGACGAGGCGCCGGTAGGCTTTTGGAAGCTGGCCTTTCCGTTCCCCTATCGCCACTCAATCGAGATCCACAGCAAGCGCGAAAAGCTGGACCCGTTCCTGGTGGCCGCGCTCATACGGCAGGAATCCGAATTCAACGCGAAGGTGGTTTCGCCCGCGCACGCTTACGGATTGATGCAGATCCGCCCCTCGACCGGCCGTTCCGTGGGGCGGCATCTGGGCATGGGCCGCATTCGTATCCGCAACCTGCTCCGGCCGGACGAGAATATCGAAATGGGCGCCTATTTCTTCCGGCAGTTATACAAGGAGTTCGATGGAAAAGTGGATTTCGCCCTCGCCGCTTACAATGCAGGTCCCAGCCGCGCGAATTTATGGCGCACCTGGGGACCTTACAGCGA
>JBOGMI010000478.1:0-1977 GCA_050746645.1 Bryobacteraceae bacterium
AGGGCTACCACAGCAGCGAAGTGCTGAAACATCTCTTCGATGCAGGCGTACGGACCTACATTCCGGAACCGGATCGCGGCGCACGCAACTGGAACGGCAAAGCGGTTGAGCAGAAGCGGACGTACGATAACCGGCGGCGAGTCCGAGGGAATCGAGGCAGATGGCTGCAAAAGATTCGCAGCGAACTGACGGAACGAAGCTTTGCTCACATGTACGAGACGGGCGGCATGAGACGAGTTCATCTGCGGGGCCGGGACAACGTTCTGAAACGGCTGCTGGTGCAGGGAGCGGCGTTCAATCTGTCCCTGATCCTGCGGAAAGCACTCGGAGTGGGCAAGCCCCGGCAGTTACAAGGGTTTTCTGACGAGCTTTTTACGTTCTGTCGGCGCCTTCTAACGAGCCTGAAGGCGGCCCTGGAGCCACGGGATCGGATCGGCCCCCGCCTCCCGCGCTTTGCATCACACAGTTCAGTCGCTTGCGGCAGTTCTTTCCAACTCTGGCCCAGGCTCCCGGCTATCTTGATATTCTGCTGCTCCCCAAAAACGGCTACTACTGCCACGGGCTGCTAGTACAAGTCAGGTAGTTTCCAGCACACGCTTCAGGCCGATCAAGTCACGTTTGATCGCGCCCTTCATAAAGAAAAGAACGGGCGCTAACCAAAGATAGCGAGGGCGGAGATCGAAATGGACAAAGCATTCAATCCGCGATGTTTTGTCAGGCCCGCGCTCTGACTCGAGAACACGAAACGACCAGTAGGCAGATTTGAAATACCGGGCGTTGCCTTCGCGGCTCGTGAGGTCCACGCGAGAATCTGCTTCCTGGTCCGGCTGCCCGATTCGATAAGTCATTCGGCCTTGGTTCGGGGCAGAGGCATCGCACCCAACCGTAGTGAATTCCAAACCTTCGCCTGACAGTGTCGCGTTGTCTATCTCGACCGCCTTCACCCCGCGATCCCATTTCGCAATATTGCGTGGTTCGGCAAGGAAGCTCCACACCTCTTCTCTGCTCTTGTTAATTACGATGTCGCTGCTGAGCTGCATTGCCGAGTTGCTCCGAAGTTTCGGGGCATTCTCATTATCCTTCTATGATCGGTTGTGTCCGCTTGCATTTTGAGCAGACGGTTGGCGACTCGGAAAGAATCCTACACTCGGATTTCTCGTGGGTTGTCGGCCAGCGTAGAGGAAGTCAGATGGATTGGCGCCGGCGAGGGAGACTCTTTGCCGAGGACTCAGCTCCAGGTGGTTCACGAAACGGTTCCGCCGAAATGCGCTCGTAACGCACTTCCAGCACGGTAAGGCACTCTGTACCGCCCGGAGCTTGGAGAAGTACGCGGTCGCCCGCTGTCGACTTTATCAACGCGCGCCCCAGAGGCGACACCCAACTGATGTGGTTGCGGCTGAGATCGACCTCGTCGGTGCCTACGATGCTTACCACTCGCTCCGTTCCCGCAGCATTGGCATAGCGCACGGTCGCTCCGAAGAATGCCCTCGTCGCCGCCTGCCCCGCTCGCGGAGTTTCCGGATCCATTACTTCCGCGGATTCGATTTGCTTCGTGATAAAGCGAATCCGCCCATCGATCTGGCGCAGCCGCCGCTTTCCGTACTGGTAATCGGCGTTTTCACTGCGGCCCTTCCATGGCAGCAACACAGATTTAGCGCACTACCTTTTCTTCCAACTCGCTCCACCGCGCGTAAAGCGAGTCCACGTTTGCCTGCCCCTCTTCGATCTCCTGCATAACAGCGCGAATGCGCTCGGGATCACTGAAAACGGCTGGATCTTCCATCAGCGCCTGTTTCGTTGCCAACACCTGTTCAGCCTCCGCTATCCGCGCCTCAATCGTCTCGAAGTCACGCGCATCCAGATAGGACAGCTTCTTTTTCGGCTCGCTGCGCTTTTCGCTTGTGAGCGCCGGCTGGGCCGCTCTCGGCCTGCGCGCTCGCTCAGCCTGCCATGCTTCCCATTGCAGGTAATCGGCGA
>JBOGMI010000479.1:0-4329 GCA_050746645.1 Bryobacteraceae bacterium
GGCCAGCGCGCTGAGCTTCGTAAACAGTTTTTGGATGATGTCGGTGATTGTCCTGTGTCTGGTTCCGCTGCCCTTCATCATGCGCCGCCCCAAGCCCGGCGAGCAGCAGGCGACGGCGGCGCATTGAGAGGTTCGGTAATGGCTCGATTTGCGAAAGGTCATATGAATCGTCTTCGGAGGGCCGGCCGCGAGTAGCGGACGCAAGGGCGTTTTCGGTGCTAATCCAGTGCTTGTTTCCGGGTGGCCCGTCATCCGGGAGCAAACCGGGGCGGCCATTTGTACGAGATGCCGACAACCCGTCAACCTGAATTGCGGTAACCCAAACGCTCCGCCCGTCTAAACGAACCGCGCGGAGCGTCAACCCGGCGAGCAATGAACGATGCGACCTCTTATTTGCTTTGTCTTGCGTAATCGGCCATGCCCTGGAAGTCCACGAAAACCACCGGTTCGTCTCCCACGACCCAGGCATCATGCCCCGGCGGAATGTCGAGGACGCAGCCGGCTCTCGACGTGATTTCCGTTCCGTCATCCATCCGGGTAGTCATCGTACCTGAAATCTGGTAGACGTAATGCGCGGCCTGGCAACTGTTCGTCTTGGCGAGGGGCTTGACAGACTCCGACCACTTCCATCCGGGCTGGAACGTCGCGCGACCGATTGTGACTCCGCCGACCTTTACCAGTTCAATTTTGCCATTGTCGAATTTCCGGACCTCGTCCGGAGAATTAGTACTTTTCGCGTCCATTGTTCTTGCGCTCATTGATTCTGCTCCTTCTTGTGGTGGTTTCAGGGCCGCCCGCTGTAAACTCGGGAAGCCTCTTCAGGACTACAATTATGCAAGGCGCCGCTTGGTTGAACCTTGACCGAGCGTCCCGATGATTTGCTCGCGCGGCCAGTGGAAGCAGATTGCTTTGCGCGTGTACCAGCAAACTTTGCAGAAAATCCAGACGACTCATATGGATGCATTCTCCAGGATCCTGAGTAGCGTTAAGCTGAGCGGTGCCGTGTTCTTCGCCGCAGAATTCTCAGCGCCATGGGGCTTAACGATGCCCGCATCAAGCATCCTGACGGCCAGGCTTGCGCCCGGCGCGAGTCACATTGTTCTTTTCCATTTGCTCATCGAAGGCAGATCTGTCGTCGCGATGTCGGATAGACAACCGGTAGAGCTCGAGCCTGGGGATGTCGTCATCTTTCCCAATGGGGATGCTCACCATATGAGCAGCGGCAAAGATGCAATACCGCCGTTCCCGAACTACGGGATCAGCACAAAGGTCAAGGCTCACGACTTGAGTCCGTTGCGCGCCGGTGGAGGCGGAGAAATTTCCCGGTTCGTGTGCGGGTACATGACGTGCGACGCCTATCTCTGCCGGCCGATCCTGAATGGACTACCCGCCGTTTTTAAGGTCAACATCCGGTCGGATCGTTCCGGGCACTGGCTGGAGAACTCGATTCTGCACCTGCTGGAGGAGGCAGCTTCCGGGCGGGCCGGCAGCGAAGCCATGCTCGCCAAGCTCTCGGAGGCTCTATTCGTCGATACTTTACGGCGGTACGTGACCGGACTGTCTGAACAACAAACAGGCTGGCTCGCGGGAACGCGCGATCCCGTCGTGGGGAAGGGCCTTGCTTTGCTCCACAGCCGCTTTGCCCACCCCTGGACGATCGCGGCCCTTGCTAACGAAGTGGGAATTTCGCGGTCCGCTCTCGTGGAGCGCTTCACTCGATATTTATCCGAGCCGCCAATGGCATACTTGACGCGTTGGAGACTTCAAGTTGCCGCACGATCGCTCGAAATGACCTCCCGAGGTGTCGCGGACATCGCCGCTGATGTAGGATACGAATCCGAAGCGGCCTTTAATCGCGCATTCAAGCGCGAGTTTGGTCGGCCTCCCGGACGTTACCGGAGCGACCATAAGAGTTCGCCCTCCCGAAAAGCGGGAGAGCAGCTTGCCGGAAGGTGAGCGGTCTGCATCAATTTGACGGAAAACGCGCATGCCGTCGTTACGGCCGCGACACCTCCGTGGATCCCAGCGATCCCGAATGCTATTCCACAGCGCCGCACTCCGTAAGTAGGGTAATTGTCCTCCTTTGACTATCGCCGCCAAACAGCAGCGCGTATCCCAGGGCCGTACATTCCACGATCTCGCCCGGCCGCTCGTAGCCTCCGGGAAGCTTGACGCGAAGGCCAAGATCTGCACCGCGTTCAAGTAGCAATTGCGTCACCGGCAAGCCGCCATCGCCGGACTGCGTCACCGCATGGAAGATTGCCGTTTGTCCGCCGATGCCAGCCTCATCGACTGTTGCGCGGGCATTGACGTCGGCCCCACGGTCGAGGAGCAGGGTGACGGCTGCAACATTGCCGTATTCCGCGGCCACGTGCAAAAGTGTTCCGCCTTGTAGCAAAAGGGAACGTCCGCCGGTTTGGCCGCAATCGAGTTCTGGGAAAGATTGATCGACGACCCCAGGCTCGGCGTCGATCAGCTTTGCCAAATCACCTAGCCGCCCGCGTAGCACTGCCAGCACAGCCGGTATGTTGTACTTGGTCTCCCCGCCGGCCTGCAAAAGAAGGTCGATACAGGCGCTCAGCCGTTCCAGTGAACGCACGTAACCCGCAACGAGATAGTCGAGAGCCGTGCCGGGATATGCGTGGCCACTTATCTCGTATTCATGGCCGCGACAGTTCGGATTTGCGCCATGATCAAGAAGCCATTTAAGAGCAGCCGGGTCCAGTGACTCGCATGGGGCAAAGACGATGGGGAAATGTCCATGCCACAGGGCGTTCACATCCGCGCCGCGCGATACCAGAAGCTCCATCATCGGGATGCGACATGCGTTGAGCGCCGCCCGCATCAGGGGACCGTCGCCCCCTTGGTGCGATCATCCATTCCGCCATGGCCAGTCTTGCGGCGCTCGGGGACTCCCAAGGCACGCGGCATTCGGCCAGCCACGTGAGCGGCCCATCTTTTCCGTAGCCAAGTGGGGCTCGGTGCAGCGCCGGGTTGCGCGTCATCATGGTCTGTACACGCGCGAAGTCGTTAGTATCGATCGCGTGCTTGAGTTGCCCGACCTCCTCGAATGACTCGACATGTGCCTTGAGCTTGGGCCAACTCCCAAACCCACCGATTTAATATCCTGAATGCACTGCATGAGTGAACCACTGAAAGTCGCGGTTGTCGGCCTGGGGCGGATCGGGCCCGTACACGCGCTTCATCTTTACGAACTGGCCCGCGATACGCGAAGTTGCGAGTTTGCCGCCTTGGCGGATATCGATACGGAGCGCGCCCGGCACCTCAGTGCGGAACTCGGTTGCCAAGTTCCTATCTTCTCTTCCGTCGCGGAACTGGCCCGAGCGAATGCCTGCGATGCGGTTGTGATCGCCACGCCGACCGAAAACCATCGCGAGCATGCGGCTACTTTGATCGCGGCCGGGCACCGGGTTCTGTTGGAGAAACCGCTGACCGGGACGCTTGAAGCGGATCGCGCATTCGCCGCCGAATTGGACCGGGATCATCCGAACGCTCTGATGCTCGCGTTTCAACGCCGCTTCGACGAGCCGATGCTCTATGCGAAAGAGTTGATGGACAACGGGCTTATCGGCCGGGTTTTCAAGATCTACTCGGCGCTTGAAGATTCCAATCCGGCTCCGAACGGCTATAACAGCGGAGGCATTCTTCCCGATATGGCCGTGCACAACGCGGACGAAGTGCTTTGGCTGACGGGCCGCATGCCCACCGAAGCGCTTGCCGTGGGCTCGCGGGTTTACAGTCACGCGCTCACTACCGCAAGCGAGGATTTTGACGACGCGGTTCTGTATCTTTGGTTCGAGAGCGATCTGCTTGCCCAGATACAAGTCAGCCGGAACCACGTCTCCGGCTATCGGACCGAGACCTTGATCTTCGGAGAAAAGGGACAAATTCAAGTGAGCCGCTTCGACCAGAAGCCTTTCGACATTACGGTCGAGGCTTATGGCCGGCGCGGCAGTACGGAACCGCTCGCGCGACGCACATTTCCAATGCGGAATTACGAGCGGCCGCTGCCCGAGTTTGTCGATCGTTTCGGGGCGGCTTATAAAGCCGAGCTCGCCGCATTTATCGAATGCTGCCGGTCCGGCGCAGCTTTCCCCGCCACCCATCGCGACGGTCTTCGCGCGCAAGAAGCGATTTCGGCCGGGATGCAGGCCATGACCGGCCGCGAGCAAGCGGCGCCGGTGCAGGATCGCATTGTTTGAACAAGTCCTCGACCCGTTGCACAGCGTGGCGTTGACCGCGCTGGTCGCTCTGGTTCCCGTCATTCTGCTTTTGGTGTTGCTGGCGATCTTACGCGTGACCGCGTGG
>JBOGMI010000480.1:0-2460 GCA_050746645.1 Bryobacteraceae bacterium
ATGATGATCAAGGCGAGATAGAGCGCCGGCCCCTTGAGCACGGCTATTGCGAAGCCGGCCAAGGCGGCGAAGAGGATCATGGCGGTGCGAAACCCGATCATTGCGAGGGCTCGTTATAGGAGAAGGTGAATGCCAGGCGGACCTGAAATCCTTTGAAATCGGCGGGGAGCGGAGGCAAAGGGTTGGACATGCTGAGCCCGGCGACGGCGGCGCGGTCGAGCGGCTCGGAGCCGGAGGAATCGGCGGTGACGAGTTTGGGGATGCTGCCATTGCGGTCGATGATGAACTCGACGACGGTGCGGCCGTGCAATTGGCCCATGCGTGCGCTTTCGGGGATAACACGGCGCCAGTTGGCGCGCACGATGGCGAGAATGCGGGCCAGATAGGGACGGAAATCCGCGCCACGGGGGTCGCTTTGCAGTTCGACCGCGGAATGCGGACCGCCTTTGAGCGAATGCGATTGAGGCGAGCCGGGCATGGCCCGCGATTGATTATCGTCGGAAATCACCAGGTGACCGTCGCTGCGATGCTGCGCGAGATTGTTGATTTCCGATTGAAGGGCGGAACTCGGCGGAACGAGTGTCGGGGGGCCTTTGAGCGGTGCCTCCATGCCGACGTCCTGAAACGGGTTCGGGGGAGCTTTGGGCTTTGGCGGCATAGTGAGGGGTGAATTCGGTATACCCGGCGAGGGCGCGGGCCGGGTATTCACCGCAACTTGCGGCGCGGTGGGCAGATTCTTGACCCTTTTCGGGGCGGGCCGCTGGAGAGGAGCTTGCTTGGGCAACTCGAACCGCCGAGGGGTATGGGCCGGAGAGGCATGCCGGGCCTGCAATTTTGCGGAAGAGAGCAGGTCGGCAAGTTCGATGTGTTTGGTCACCTTGTGGTGATTGGGCGCTTTTTGGGTCATCAGGCTGGGCGGCGTGTAGAGAGTGATGACGTGATAGGCATAGGCAACCTGCTGGTGCTCCCCGGCCGAGGGCAGTACCAGCGCAGGGAGCCGGGTTGCGAGCAAAAGCAGTACCAGGTGAAATACGATGGAGCCGGAAAAAATGACGGCCCAACGGTGTGAACGGCCGCGCCTTGGCGGCAGAAGATCGAGTTCCACATCCGACGGTGGCAAGCGAGGCTGACCGCCGGTCGCTACGCCTGTCTCGACCGGATCGGCTAATCGCAAAAGAGCATGCGCCATAATCCTGAAGCGATTACACGACGTTTCGGGAATGCAGAAGGTTGCCCGGCCTAAGAAGGGAGCCCGCTGCGACGCCGAACGGTCTCCAAGACTATCTGCTCGTGCTCCTTAATTTTAGCAAGAATGGCTTCGGCGGTTCGTAGCGCCGAGGCAGCCTGAAACCCGTCGACGCGCGGCGATGTGCGGGCGCGGACGGCAGCGAAAAAGGATTCGATCTCGAGGCGGAGCGGCTCGGCTCGGGAGACGGCGAGAGGTTCGAAGCCGATTTGCCGTTCGGCAGAGGGCGAAAAACTATAGTCTGCCCCACCTTTTCGCACGAAAACGCGGAGCGCTTCCTGGCGCTGGTAGTCGAGCGAGATGTATTCGCCGGGCTGGAAGAGGCGGAGCTTGCGGACCTTTTCGGTGGAGACGCGGCTGGCCGTGAGGTTGGCGATGCAGCCGCTGGCGAAAGAAAGCCGAACGTTGGCGATGTCGACGCGCGGCGAAAGAACGGAGATGCCACCGGCGCGGATGTCGGTGGGCATCTCTCGCGTGAAGCTGAGCACGATATCGAGGTCGTGAATCATCAGATCCAGAACCACGTCGATGTCGAGGCTGCGCGCGGTGAAAATGCTGAGCCGGTGGATCTCGAAGAAGAGCGGAATCGTCAGGATTTTTTCCAGCGCGAGGACCGCGGGGTTGAAGCGCTCCAGATGACCGACTTGCAAAATGCGGTCGCGGTTTTGGGCTAGCTCGGCGAGGCGCTCGCCGGCCGCCGAAGAGTCGGCGATGGGCTTTTCGACCAGGACATCGATACCGGATTCGATCAACTGCGAGGCCACTTGCTCGTGGGTCACGGTAGGCGTGGCAACGATGGCGGCGTCAATGAGTCCGGTAACATCTTCGAGGCGGCGGTAGGCCTGGGAATGATACTCCTGAGCGGCCTGCCGGGCTTTCTCGAAATCGACATCGACGATGGCGGTTAACTCGGCGGAGTCGAGTTCGCGGATGGCGCGAGCGTGATGGCGGCCGAAGGAGCCGGCGCCAATGACGGCTGTGCGGAGCTTAGTAGACATTCCGGGTGCCCTCGCGATCCGAAATCTTGAAACCGAGCCGGAAGCGTAAGCGCCCTAGTTGGGCCTTGCCTCTCGCGCGATACGTCAGTAATTCCGAACACGAGTACTTAGTCATAGGCGGCGATGGCGATACCTGCTTGATTGGCGCGGGCAAGCATTTCGGCTTTGTCGAGCAGCAGCGTGCGGCCGGCGTCGACGGCGAGCGCAGTGGTGTTG
>JBOGMI010000481.1:0-1751 GCA_050746645.1 Bryobacteraceae bacterium
AAGGCTTGCTGCTTTCGGTGCGGCCCAGTTTAATTCCGCAATCCGCCATTCTGGCGCATGTCAAAGGCGCCTACAACGCGGTCTGGATTCGCGGCGCTTATGGAGAAGACACCTTCTACTACGGGCGGGGCGCGGGTCCCATGCCCACCGGCGTCGCGGTGGTCAGCGATCTGATGCGCGTGGCCCGCGAGATCCGTTTCGGCAGTCCCCAACGCGTAAGCCCCTTCGCTCACGAGCGCCTCGGCGCATATAACCCCCTGCCTTCCTCGGCCCAGCCGCGGCCCTATTTTCTTCGCTTCCGCGTCGAGGATAAGCCGGGCATCATTGCGGCCTTGGCTGCGATTCTGGCGAAAAATCGCATCGGCATCGATGCCGTGTTGCAACTGCCGCGCGAAGACTGGCGCGACCTGCCCTTCGTAATCACGACCGAACCGGCCACCGAGCAATCGCTGCGCGACGCGCTGGTGGAGATGCGCGGCCTCGATTTTCTGGTCGACGCGCCGTTGGTCATGCCGATCGAACGGGGGTTCTGAGCGACGGGTGCGCGCAGTTCTCAAGCGCAATCGGGCTTGGTTTCAGCGAGCGGAGCCAGAATAAGTATCGCCCGGAAGGGCCGAGTGTTGCGCTCGGCCCTCGGTGCGGGCGATCAGGCAGCCCGCCTGACCGGAAATTTGAGGATCTTCGCCGTGCGCGGCGCCGCGGTTTCCACCGGGAATTCGGCTGCCGGAACTTCGGCCAGCTTGGTGGTCCCGTTGAAATACTGATCGACCGGAAAGAGGGAATAGGGCTCCAGCTCGCGAAATGTTCTGCCGAGCTTTTGCTGAATCCGGTACACATCGTGAAAAAATGTGCCGCGATCGATTTCCAATTTCCGGCAGCAAAGCTTCCAGTCTGCTCCCAGTAAGAAGTGAAATTTGAAAATCCGGTATTCGTGGTCACTGAGGGTTCGGCGGCTGATGAGGCAAAAGTCCGCGATATATTCCTCGTTTTTGAGGCCCCAAACGGATTTTCTTTGCCGGCCGGGATTGGCTTCGAGGGAAACGCGGCTCATGTACTTCTCCTTGGAGGTGCATTGGCGGAAGCGCGCATAACATGCGCGGAAGATTGCGCGAAAGACGCAATTACACGGGGTCGACGCCCCGGCACGGCCGGCCCTCAGGCCAAGGCCGAGACAGTAGGTGCAAGACTGCTGAGCGAGGGCAATTGTTTCTGAACGAGTCCACTGCATTTTTATGTTTTCTCCCAACGGTCCGGGCTCTTGCGAGCCCATAAGGTTGTCTGGTATGAATCAACAGTACGTCATTTGTGGAATAAGTCAATGAAATGCCTATGAAATGTTTGCGTGAATTGTATGAGAATTTTTGTGCTAATGCCACACAATGCTTTAGATATCATGAACTTACGCTAAACTCCCGCGCTGCCTATTACCGTGTAAAATTATCCTATTTTTCAGGAAAATCAGGTGACCTATTTCCCAATGGAATCAGCTTTTCGCAGCCGAAATGCGAACTTTGAGGAGCTTCAGGAGCGGCTGCTGCGGCTGGTTCGCGGCCGTGTCGGAAACGGCGAATTTACCGAACGCGGGCTGGCGCGTATGAGCGGCATTTCGCAGCCGCAGATCCACAACTATCTGAAAGGCGCCCGCAAGCTCAGCCCCGAATTTGCCGACCGGCTGATGCTGCGCTTCGGCATCAGCATTTTGGATCTGTTCGAACCGAGCGAGCTGCTGGAGCGAGCCGCGGCGCGTCCAG
>JBOGMI010000482.1:0-4584 GCA_050746645.1 Bryobacteraceae bacterium
AGATCATCTCTTCCCGCCCGTAGCTGCGCGCGTGCCGCGCAATCACTTCGCTGGAGCAGGAGATCACCACCTCCCCTACGAAGGCTTTCAGCAGCACCTGCCGGTGTCCATATTCGGTGGGCACCGAGTAATCGTTGGTCTCATACCGCACCAGCGCTTGCGAACTGGCGCGCGTGGTTCGTTTCTCACAGGCTTCCAGCGGCGCCTGCGGCAGCGGCAGTAGCCTCTCCCGGTCGCGCTCGAATCTCTCGGCGATGGTTTCCCGATGACCCCACAGCTTCCGCTGCCGCCGCTGGATGCACGCTTCCCGCAAGTGCGCGTTCAACTCTTCCCAACTGGCCGCGCGCGGCACCGGAACCATGAAGTTCCGCCGCGCGTAGCCCACCAGCCCCTCCACGCTGCCCTTGTCATTACCCTTGCCCGGCCGCCCGAACTTGGCGTCAAACAGATAGTGCGATTGCAATCCGCTGAACGCCTCGGTGGGTCTGCGTTCGCCATCGCCGGCGATCTCCTTCACCGCGATCCGGGTGTTGTCGTACAGCATGCTCCGTGGCGCCCCGCCAAAATAGGCAAACGCCTGGTTATGCCCTTCCAGAAACGCTTCGGTGTTCTCGGCCGGAAACGCAATCACGTAGCAGTCGTCCGATTGCGGCAGATCGAAGCACTGAAAATGCGCCTTTTGTTCGACCCCTGCGATCACCACCAGCGCTTCCCCGAAGTCCGCCTGCCCCTCTCCCGGCGGATGCGCCAAAGGCACGAACACTTCTTTGTGGCTCAGCCGCGCCTGGCGCACGTAATCCTTCACGATGGTGTAGCCGCCGCCAAAAGCGTGCTCGGCCTTGAGCCGGTCAAAAATACGCTTCGCCGTGTGGCGCTGTTTCTTCGGTTGCGACTGGTCGTCCACCAGGATCTGATCGATAATCCCCAGCCACGGACCCAGCATCGGACGCTGCACCGGCTTCTTCCGCTCGTAGCCCGGCGGAAGCGAAAATCGCAGCATCTTCCGAACGCTCTTCCGCGATAGCCCGAACTGGCGCGAGGCCTCCCGGATGCTCATGCCGTCCACCTGCACGGCTCGCCTCACGCGTGCATACACTTCCACCTGGTACACCTCCCGGTGTCCCACAAACACAACATCCCTGTAATGTTTTGGAACTGAATTGCGGTGGTCTACTTTTCGACCGCCGCAAACCGCCGCTCACGCGGCGCTTCGTGGTCTATTATTGCTCCGCCGTTTATAGCAACCCAACCGCAGCACCGGCAAGCACCGGCAATACGGAGTTCTTGAGCACCAGTTCGAGAATGTGCGTGCGCTGCGCTCCCAAAGCCATTCGCAATCCGATTTCGCGCGTACGCATCGCGACGCGATAATTGATCAACCCGAATAATCCAAGCCCAGCCAGCAATAAACTCAATCCGGCAAAACAAGAAGTAAGGATCACTAGCAAATGCTCTTGAATAAGAGATTGGCCTACTTGCTTGTCGAGTGTCGTGACATCTGTGATCGGCACGAAGTGGCCTGCCAGATGCCGAATTGCTGGCACGAGTGAGATCGAAGCGTGCGAGACGCGTAGCTCGAAAGTCATCGCCTGAGCAGGAAATTGACGGTACGGAAGATAGACCATTGGAACATCCTGTTCACGAAGTGAATCGTACTTTGAGTCCGCGACGACGCCAATAATTTCCACCGGGCCACTGCTTTGGCTCGGCCCGTACCCGAGCTGCTTACTGAGCGGCGATTGCGTGCCAAAGATTTTCTTGGCGAAGCTTTGGTTGACAATCGCGACTTTCGGCGCGGTCTCGTTATCTCCGCCATTAAAATCCTTTCCGGCGAGCAACGAAATTCCAATCGTACGGAAATAGGCTGGTGAGACCATATCGCGATGCGCGTGGCTGTTTTCGTGGACGGCCGGGTTACTCCCGAATTTCGAGATCATGGTTGTCGAGTCGTTTCCGCTCAGCGGGCTAGAAAAGGAGAAACTGACCGACTGTACGCCGGGCAATGCTCTGATATGCTGGCCCAACGAATCATAGAACGCAAACGCACGGTTGCCGCGATAGCCGCTTGCGGCAGGATTCACGGAGAACAGCAGGACTCGGCTGCGAGTGAACCCTCGATCGACAGAATCAAGCTTCTGCAGGGTGCGGATAAAAAGAGTGGCGCAGGATAAGAGCACAAGAGAGGCAACGATTTGCGCGGCGACCAAAGCACCGCTAAAGGACATTTTGCGCAGCCTCCCTGGGGGCAGTCCGGGGAATCTTCTCTGAGCGTGCCGGCGGGGTCATCTCGGCTCACGCGAACGGCCGGCAACAGCCCGAAAAAACAACCGCCCAGCAGGGAAATCGCGGTGGTGAATAACATGACGCGAGCATCGCCACTCAATTGAAGAGAACCAATCGAACCCAGGATTCGCGTCCCAAGAACATGCTCGATTGCTTGGCCCAGCAAGAATCCGGCCACGCCTCCAATCGAGGCAAGAAGCACACTCTCAGTGAGCAACTGGCGGATCAGACGGGAGCGCGCAGCGCCCAGAGCCAGTCGAACCGCCATTTCACGGCGGCGCGCAACTCCTCTGGCGAGCAGTAAGTTCGCTATGTTGAGGCATGCCACCAGAAGGACAAGCAGAGCCGCTCCCATCAATGCCAGCAACGGTTCGCGAAATTGCTCTCGAAGCTGAGAGAGTCCCGCGCTGCCATTGGAGACAACGATCCTCTGACGCAAGAATGCATGCTTCATGCCTGGTGGCCAGTCCGGCGGCGCCTCGCGAACAGCCGTTTGCAAGAAATTCGCAAAGATCGGAGCTAAACCCGCTTTAGCCTGCTGACGAGACACGCCGGAGCGCAGGCGGCCGAGTATATGTATCCACCAAGTCGTATTGGCCACCAGCCGCTTGCTGCCGGGATTCAACTGCGGCTCTAACGAAATAGGCACGTAAACGGTCGGTTCGAAACCTAGCTCGACTCCCCGAAACCTCGGATTGGTTACTCCGACAATCGTAAAGGGAACATTGTTTAACGGTAAGAGCCGACCGATGATGTCGCGAGAGCCTCCAAATCGACTCTGCCAAACATCGAAGCTGATCACTGCGCTTGGCGCCGCGCCGGCGCGGGCGTCGCTCGGCAAGATGGGACGCCCCAATATTGTGCCCACTCCCAGCGTTTTGAAAAATGAGCCTGAAATTAGTTGCGCATGGACGCGGCCGGAACTGTTCCCGAAGCGAGCAGTGAGTTCGGTGTCGGTATAAGCCAGGATAGAGGAGAAGACTTGATTGTGATCTCGAAATTCCTCGTAGGCTGGATAGGGCATGGCGAACCCCGGCCCAGCCCCAACAAGCACCAATTGCTGCGGATCATGGACCGGGAGCAGTTTTAGCAGGACTGCATCGGTAATCGTGAACAGCGCCGAATTCACGCCGATACCCAATGCAAAAGTTGCGATCACAACAATCGCGAAGCCGGGCGTCTTTTTCACTTGCCGCAATGCGTACCGCAGGTCCTGAGCCAAGCGGTCAATTGGAGCGCACCTCCACACCTCGCGTAGCCCCTCTTTGAGCAAAGTTGCGTTTCCCAACGTCCGTTTCGCCGCATAGCGCGCGCCTTCCGGCGAAAGGCCGCTTTCTTGCTGTTCTTCTGCCTCCAACTCCAGGTGCGAACGGATCTCGCGGTCCAGATCTTCGTCTCGTGATTTGCGGCGCCACCAGCGCATTTCAGCTCTCCTCCGCGGGCCACATGATGCGAGCGATGGCGCTCGTCATCTGCTTCCACCTTGATTCCTCGGCAGTCAGTTGCTTTCTCCCTGCGGGCGTGAGCCGGTAATACTTGAACTCGCGCCTCAGATCCTTGCCGGCCGGCTCCCATTTCGCCGCGAGCCAGCCTTTTCGCTCCAGACGGTGCAAAGCCGGATACAACGACCCGTGATCGACCTGCAGGAGATCGTCGGTCGTCCGCTGAATGTGTTTTGCGATTTGATGGCCGTGCGCAGGGCCAAACAGCAGCGTGCGCAGAATCAGCATGTCCAGCGTGCCCTGCAGCAGCTCGATCCGCTCGGAAGGTTTTTGTGGCATATCTCAGGAGATATTCTACCCACATTCGATTGAGACTGGGTAGGAACTCGACTGAGAAAGGTTTGGAAGTCGTCGCCTAGGGCCTATCGATCGGCAGCCCCGATGCTTCAATCGCGCGCCAGCCGCCGTCGAGCGAAATCACGCCCGTGTAGCCCATTTTCTGCAAATTGTCCGCCGCCAGCGCCGAACGAAATCCGCCGCCGCAATAGAGCACGAGCTTTGTGGCCTTATCAGGAAAAGTCTTTTCGATGTCGCGTTCGATGATGCCTTTGCTCAAATGAACCGCGCCGGCCGCGTGCGCTGCTTCCCATTCGTGATCGTCGCGCACGTCCACAAACTGGCCGGCTTCACCGCGCTCGCGCATCCGCTTGTATTCTTCGATATCGACTTCGCGCACGCGCTTCTTTGCGTCCAGGACTAAAGCCAAAAAACCTGGGTCGTGATGTTTTGCCGGCGCGCTCATCATTGAACCCTTTCGATTCGCGCTCCGGCAGCAGCCAGCTTCTCTTCGATGCGCTCG
>JBOGMI010000483.1:0-2575 GCA_050746645.1 Bryobacteraceae bacterium
CACGCGCCATGCGGCCCACGCATGCACCGGCGGGTTCACGTCGCCGAATGCCCATTCGTAAGCCGGAATCTGCCCGTTGGGGTGCATGTACCATTCGCGCAGAAACAGCGAGAGTTGAGCTTTGGCACAATCCGGATCGGCGATCGCCAGCGCGACGGTATGGAACGCAAGATCCCAGGCGGCGTACCACGGATACTCCCACTTGTCGGGCATCGAAATGACATCTTCGTTGTAAAGGTGACGCCAGCGATGATTCCGGCCTTGTTTGCGCACCTCCGGAGGTTTGGGCATGGCCGGATCGCCTTCGAGCCAGGTTTCGACGACGTAGTGATAGAACTGCCTGCTCCAAAACAGGCCGGCGAATGCCTGGCGCTGAACGCTTGCGGCGTCGGCGGTGAGGTTCCGTTGAAACAATGCATAAAACTCGTTTGCTTCGCGGATGCGGGTGTCCAATACGGAGTCCCATTGTTCTCGCGGAAGATCCGGCGAACCGGCTCTGCAAAAACGGAATAGCAGCGTGGTTCCGGCGCCGGCTGCGAGCGTAAGCCGGTAGAGTGCGCACGCTTTGGTGCCCTCGCGCGCGGGATTCACCGCCTCGCTGCGTCCACGTATTACGTGCTCGTGGAACGCGTCTTTGTAAAAACGATTGGCGCCGCTCCAGTTCCACAGCCGCTCTGTGTTGGTTTCGTTTTCGGTGAAGAGCAGTTCCGGCGCGCCGTCCAGAGCCAGTAGAAAGTTTCCGGCATCCGGATGCTCCAGCTCAATCCCGCCGGAAGCGGCGGCGCGCAGTTGCGGTTTCACCGTCGCGCCGGACCAGGTCCACAGGTTGCGGAACCAGATAGTCGGAAGAAAAATCAGCGGCGCCGGATCGGGACCGCGGTTTGCGATCGTGACTCGGATGAGAAGATCGTCCACGTCGTTCTTGGCATACTCGGCGAAGATATCGAAATAGCGGCTCCCGGCGAAGGCGCCTGTGTCCATAAGTTCGTATTCGGCGTCTTCGCGCGTACGGCGCCGGTTCTCTTCGACCAGATCCGCGTAAGGGAACGCGCTCTGAGGATACTTATAAAGCCCCTTGCAATACGAGTTAGTGGGCGTGCCGTCGAGATAGTAATAAAGCTCCTTGACGTCTTCGCCGTGATTGCCTTCGTTACCGGTAAGGCCGAAGAGGCGCTCTTTGAGGATGGGGTCCTTTCCGTTCCAGAAGGCGAGCGCGAAACAGATACGCTGATGATTGTCGCAGAAACCGAGGATGCCGTCCTCGGTCCAGCGGTAAGCGCGCGAGCGGGCATCGTCGTGCGACAGATATTCCCACGCGGTTCCGTTCGCGCTGTAATCTTCGCGCACGGTGCCCCAGGAGCGCTCCGCGAGATACGGCCCCCAGCGTCTCCAATGTTTCGTGTGTGCTGCGGCTTCGGCGAGGCGTTGGTGTTCGGGTGTGGCGTGCATTGGTCTGCAAGAAGTATAATTCGCCGGATGAGACGCTGCGCTCCGTGTGAAATGCGGAGGGTTTTCGACAGGTCTCGATCCCTTCTTAGCCGTTAACCGGATATCGGATATAATGTCTTGTGATCGTTTCTTTCGCGGATAAGGACACCGAGAGGCTGGCGAATGGAATCCGCGTGAAGCGATTCGAGGCGGTTGCAGCCAGAGCGAGAACTAAGCTTTTGTATCTTGACGGGGCCGGAGCGCTAACGGATTTGGCGCGTTTGCCTGGAAATCGGCTGGAAGCTCTGGGCGGCGGCCGGGAGGGTCAGTACAGTATTCGCATCAACGATCAATACCGGCTTTGTTTTGAATGGAGGGAAGGAAATGCGTACAGTGTCGAAATCATCGATTACCACTGAGAAGCTTCTGCCGCCGATAGGTCCCGGAGAGGTGCTGCTTGAAGAATTCATGAAGCCGACAGGATTGTCGGCAAACAGACTCGCGAAGGCAATCGGAGTTTCCGTCTCGCGTGTCCTGGGGATTCTAAACGGGACTCGCGGCATTACCGCTGATACCGCAATGCGATTTTCTCTATATTTCGGCACCACGCCGCAAGTCTGGATGAACATGCAAGCGCATTACGATTTGGAACTGGTGCGCCGGCAGAAGCTGGCCATCATGAAAAAGGTCGTCTCGCAGGAATGGCGGAAAGAACACGACAGAGGAATTGCTGTGTAGAGGGAAGTTGAGAAGTCCCAGCATCACGCAAACGGAATAAACTACTCGTACCGCAGCGCCACCGCCGGGTCGATCCGCGCCGCTCGCCGCGCAGGGAGCCAGACCGCAAACAGAGCGATGAGGGCCAGCAAGATCGGCACACAAACGAAGACCACCGGGTCCCAGCTTTTTACCCCGAACAGCAGGCTCGCGATCAGGCGCGTCAGCCCGAAAGAAGCGCCGGTGCCGATCAGCACGCCGACAATCGCTACGCGCATGCCTTGTCCAATCACCAGATTGCGCACGTCGGCCGCTTGTGCGCCGAGCGCCATGCGGATGCCCAATTCCTGCGTCCGCTGCTGGACGGAGTACGCCATCAGTCCGTAAATGCCGATCGCCGCCAGCAGCAGCGCCGCCCCGCCGAAAACTG
>JBOGMI010000484.1:0-11916 GCA_050746645.1 Bryobacteraceae bacterium
TAGTAGTCGCGCTCGCCAAGCTTCTTCAGCGCATTCAGTTCGTTTCCATTGGTGGCGATCAGGCTGGTAGCGTTGTTCAGATCGCCGCGCACGCGCTTGAGGCTCGCGATGGTCTGTTCCAACTGCCCTTTGACATGGCCGACGTCGGTGGAGACGCTCTGGAAATGCGTGTCGCTGGACTGCTTGACCGCGGCGATGGCCTGCTGCTCCTGCTGCTGCTGCTCCGCAACCTGAGATTGCAGCGTGGCGACCCGCTTTTGCGCCTCAACCCGGGCCTGGCCGACGGCGTGGTGGGCGGCCCTCCGCTCTTCGTTCAGTTGCGACTGAAGCTTGTCCACGCTCTGGCGCGCGCTCTGCACGGCTTCCGACGAATCGATGCGCATCTTGTCCATGGCGCCATTCAGATCCGTGGTCAGCTTCGCCATCTCGTTGTGGCTGTCCGTGCGCAGACTGTCGATCTGGAAGTACAGATAAACATTGCTGGCGATGAGCAGCGCCAGAATGACGACGATGAGCGGCGTCTTCCAGTTCGGGCCCGAAGGAGGCGGGATGATGTAGGTCGGCTGTTGTGGGTTGCTACTCATTGTGTGATCCTCATATAGGAGCTAGTTTCCCTTAATTTGCGATGGTAGCAGGAATCGATCAGCGCGGTGTTCGCTAAACGACTCATTAAGCCGGAACTGCTGGATCATGCCGAACCTACCGAAGCGCTGCCGAACTTGGCCGATCTGGTTCGGATCAACCGGAACTTTGGTGGACACGGCGTTCTTCGCAAGATGCTGGCGCGTGTGGCGCCTCGCGAAAAGCCGTTTACCTTGCTCGACGTGGGTGCAGCTTCGGGAGACTCGGCCCGGCTCATACAAGAGCTTTACCCCGCGGCTCAGGTCACCAACCTCGACCGGAATGAGACCAATCTGGGCGCTGCGGGCTGGCCAAAGGTTCTCGGCGATGCTTTCCAGCTTCCGTTCCGCGACAACAGTTTCGATTTCGTACACTCGTCGCTGTTCCTTCACCATTTCCCGGACGAGGAAGTGATTGCGCTGCTCGCCGGCTTTTATCGCCTGGCGCGGCAAGCATTATTGGTGAACGATCTGGAACGCCGCCTGCTCCCCTATTGTTTTCTCCCGGCGACAAAATATCTTTTCGGCTGGCAACGGATCACGCTGCACGACGGGCCGATTTCGGTGCGTGCGGCATTTCGCGCCGAGGAACTCGCCGCTCTGTCGCGCCGCGCCGGAATTCAGACGATGCAAGTGGAAGTACACCGGCCGGCATTTCGCATTTCGCTCGTCGCCAACAAGAACGGCTCATTTGCATGAACACCCGGCGCGAGTTTCTGAGATCCGCCGCAAGCATAGCCGGTGCCGCGGCGCTGCCGCCGATGGTACGTAAGGCGTTCGCGATCGGTCCCGATACTCGCACCGGCAGCATTCAGGATGTGGAGCATGTGGTGATCCTGATGCAGGAGAACCGCTCCTTCGATCACTACTTCGGCATGTTGCGCGGGGTCCGTGGCTTTGGCGACCCGCGCCCTGTTCGCCTGCCCGACGGGAAGCCGGTCTCGTATCAACCGCCTGCCCGCGTCAAGACCGGGAAATTTCAGGATCGTGGGCTGGCGGCCGATGCGCCTTACGTGCTCCCGTTTTATATCAATCCGCGCGCCACCACCGAATATCAGGCAGGCACCGACCATGGCTGGAGCAGCGGCCACGGCGCGTGGAACCGCGGCCATTGGAATCGGTGGGTGACCCAAAAGCAGGACGTCCTGACCATGGGCTACCTCAAGCGCCAGGATCTGCGTTTCCACTATGCTCTGGCGGACGCATTCACGTTGTGCGATTCTTACTTCTGCTCCATTCACGCTGACACCTGCCCGAACCGCATTTATCTATGGACGGGAACCATCGATCCGCGCAATGCCTATGGGCGCAAGCGCAATGGGCCGGGTCTATGGGAGCGCCATCACGTGAACGGCTATACCTGGAAAACCTATCCGGAGCGGCTGGACAAGCACGGAATCAGTTGGAGGCTCTACCAGGGCGGTACGGGAATCCCGGGAACGCCGGCGGACAACTACACGGATAACTCGCTCGAATTCTTTGCCGCCTATCAGGTGGATGAAGGCGCGGACCCGAACGGCCCGTTGGTGCGCAATGGCGTCACGAACCACACGCTCCGCGATCTGCGGGAAGATGCCGTTCGAGGACGCCTGGCGGAGGTCTCCTGGATCGTCGCTCCCTACAAATATTGCGAGCATCCCTCCGCTTCGCCGACCGATGGCGCGTTCTACATTAATACAGTGCTCGAAGCGCTGACGGCCGACTCGAAGGTCTGGAGCAGGACCGTGCTTTTGATCGACTATGACGAGAACGACGGACTCTTCGATCACATCGTTCCGCCGATGCCGCCGCTGGCAAGCCGGCAGAACGCGCAGGGCATGGTATCGCAAGGCCTGGAAGAGAGCCTGCGCGACGAGATTCTCGACCTGAACCGCTACCCCGAGGAAATGCACCCGCTGGTTCCGGGCACGGATCCCGGAGGGCCGCAGCCGATCGGTTTCGGCCCCCGCGTGCCGATGATCGTCGCGTCGCCGTGGAGCAGAGGCGGCTGGGTTTGCTCTCAAGTCTTCGATCACACTTCGGTACTGCGCTTTCTCGAAGCGCGCTTTGGCGTTCCGGCGCCGAATATCAGCGCCTGGCGTCGCGCAATCTCCGGCGACCTCACCTCCGCTTTCGATTTCTCCGGCAGATCGCAGCCAGCGGTTGTGCATATCGAAACGCCGGCTCCGATTCCTTCGCTGCATCATCCCTACTCGGTGCCAGCCGTGCAATCGATGCCTGTGCCGGAATCCGGGACGCGGCCGGCTCGCCCGATTCCTTACGCGCTGCGGCTGCAGGGCCGCGCGGATGGCAGCCGGTTCTGGGTCGATTTCATAAACGATGGCAAAGCCGGTGCGGGGTTCTACGTCTACAACGACCAGGAACCGGAAAAGGCCCCGCGGCGGTATGCGGTCTCGGCGGGCGACAAGCTTTCCGATTTCTGGATTCTGACGGGGAAAAATCCGCGCTATGCACTCTCCTGTTATGGACCCAACGGCTACTTGTGGCAGTTTCGCGGCAGCATTGCGGAGAGTCCATCTCCCGAGGTGGCGCTCCGCTACGATCCCACGGCAGACAGTGTGATCCTAACGTTTACGAATTCCGGTACGCAGAAGGGTGAACTGACCGTCACGAATGCTTACGAGACTGGGCCCCACGGCCTTGCGCTTGACCCGGGCGCGCACCACGAAATGAGTTTCCGGGTCGGCGCTAGCGCGGGCTGGTACGATCTCTCGGTGACCTCCCGTAACCCCGGCTTTCTCCGGCGCTTTGCCGGCCACCTGGAAACAGGACACGCCAGCACGAGCGATCCGGGCATCCAAACCTGGTGAGGCAGCAGCACTGAAGTTCAGCGCGCCACATCGCGCCGCAGCCGTGGATCGCGCGCCCGGTAAACCTCGCCCATTCCGCCCGCGCCCAGGGGCGCAACAATCTCATACGGCCCAAGTTGCTGCCCGGCGGAGAGTGACATGGTGAGGCGTCCCGATTATATCCGGGCGCGATCTAAGCTCCGGCCTGCCGGACCAGTTCCTCAAACTCTTCTTCGAAGCGGCGGAGCGCCCTGTGCACATTTGCAATTGGCTCGTTCATTTCAAGCGAACGAGCTATGCCTCGCAATTGTGGAGATGGCTTGTAGATCGCAGGATGCTCAACTTCCCAGAACAGTCCTGTCAACATCGATACGATCTGATATTCGCCAACAATGTCCTTGCTCACAGGCGAGATACCCCAGTATTTGCACGCGAGCTTTTCGCCGCGCTCTCCCAATACTGGGTCTTCGTTCCATTCTTCAAATACCTTTCGAAGCGCTGTATCGATTTCTTCCAACCGGCTATGAGGAAAGGCAAGGACGCGAACACCAGCCAGATCTCTTAGACTCTTGAGCGTGTAACGCTGGACACTATCCGGGTCGAAGGTTGCCCCTTCCTGACGACGTCGAAGTGCCTCTACCGCGCTCTCGCAATCTTTGACTCGCGATTTGACTATTATCTGTTCGAATCGATCTAAATGACGCGATATGGGAAGGAGACTATATTTGATTACCGCTTCGAGGTGTTCCGCAATACGACGAATATCGGGCAGAAGGTCGAAGTATTCTTCCCTGAGACAATCTTCGACGGTGCGTCTGTCCATTACCCAAGCACGCTGGCGAGTTCCCGTTCCACCGCCGCTGAAGGCGTCGTGTTGAAGAAGAACCGCCATTCGGGGTTCGATGATTCCTGTCGAATCAGCCGCGCGATGTCGTCTTCGGAGTTGTCTTCGATAAACTGCACGCTGAAAGCCTTCTTGGCTGCGCGATTGAAATAGAGCTGCCGGTCGAAACTGTAACGGTATCCTCCAGCTTTCAGAATCTGTAGCTTTTTATCGGCAGCCCGCGTTTCCATGATCCCACTCTATACCAGAGTTTAGGCCGCCGACGCGCAGTTCAGGCCCCGAATCAGCGCGCGTTCAGCATCGCCGGCCAGTTCACGATGAGCGTGATCGCTTGCGCCGATTTTCCGGATTTCGAGTTGATCAGGAATTTTTGGCCATCGGCCGCGACATCGTATTGATAAAAGGCGAAGGCGGTTGCCGCTATGTTTGTCTGAAACAGTGCGTGCGGCACTCCTGCCTGAGACGATTTCCCGGAAGTTTTTATGTCCGCAGCCATCAGCTTGCCATCGGGCGCAATGAAAAACAGCTCCCGGCCGTCGCGGCGCCAGCGCGGCTGCGCTCCGCCAGCCAATGAAATCTACCATCGGTTCGAAACGTTCGGATAGGGCACCACGTAGATCTCGTGCTGCTGCCCAGCTCCGCCTGTGGTGAACGAGATCCAGTGGCCGTCCGGTGAGAACTGCGCCATCCCGGCGTCAATATTCGCCGGAAGGAGGCGGCGGTCCCGCTGCTTGGGTTTTTCCAGGGAATGCAGCCAGATCGCCTTTAGGCCCCGGCTGTCGTTCTTCAAGTAGGCGAGTTCCTTGCCGTCCGGAGAGAGGGCCGTCGGCACTACCGGTACGTGCGCCGCAACCACCTTCTCAGCAGGTTCCAAGCCGTTGACCGCGCGCGACCAGATGCCGTTACCCATGCTGTAAAAGACTCGTGTGTCATCCGCGCTCCATACCGGCGCGAAAGCGTTGCCCTTAAAAGTTAGTTGGGTAGCCGTACCCCTTGCAACGCCATACAGCCAGATGTTGCCGGCCACCGAGACTGCCGCGTGCGCTCCATCGCGGGACAGCGCGAGCGTCCAAAACTCTCCCCTGCTGCCGAGCGCGCCGATATCTTTGCCTTCTCGCGAATACCAGGAGAGGTGTGTTTCGACGAAGCCGGGGGCTTTGAACCCCAACAGACCGGAGGCGCTTACGGCAAGTACCGCATGGTGTGTCAGGGTATAGGGAACGTGCCGAGCTACCGTGACCGGATCGCCGGCTAACGTCTCCGATTGGGGATCGAACGCTTGTGCCTCCAGCGCACCTTGCCGGGCATAGAACAGATAGCCGCGCGCATACCACGGGCCCGCATCGGCGGAAACCAGAAACTTCTTCGCTTTGGTTCGCAGATCCATGACGTACACGCCGGAAGCTGCCTGTCCTGTTCCGACGACGTAGAGCAGGATCTTATGACCGCCGGGAAGGAAGAACGGATTCAAATAACCCATCTCTCCACGCTTCGCGTCCGGCGCCGCGATCTTGCGGATGCTTCCCCCCGACGCGGACACTTCGTAGAGCTGTTGATTCGAGCCGATCACGGTGTTTCCGTCGGCGCCCCAGGTTCCGCCGCCGCTGGCGCTGGTTACGTCCGCGATGGACATGGCCTGGCCATTCGTCGTGTCGAATCGCATGAGAGCGCTATCGGTGAAGCAAGCGACGAAACGGCTGTCGGGCGACCAGAACGGGAAGGAGCAATTTTCCGAGCCCAGAATGGGCGCGGCCGAACCCGAAGCGAGCGTTCGCATCCACAACTGCGGCTGCGGCGATTGGGCCGTAGCGCCACTCCAGACGATGGTTTTCCCATCCGGGGAAATCGCGAAAGGCTGAAAGAGATTGGAGTCTCCGGGAAGCGGGAGAGATACCCGAACCGGCACCGACACGGCCACCGGCTGCTGCGGCACACGGCGGAAGAGCAGAACGGCCGCCAGGGCAACAACGAGGCAGATGACGGCTATCCACGGGACCCAACGCCAATATCTTCGCAGCACCGACACAACCGCCGCTTCTTCCCGCGAACTGCCGCTTTGGATCTCTCCGATTGCAATCCGCGCGTCGCCGATTGCCTGCAAGCGTTGGCGAATGTTGCGCTCCAGGCAGCGGCGGATGAGTTGGATCAGCGCGGGAGGCGTTTGTTTGGGCAGCGCGTCCCAGGCAATATCCGCCCGCAGTACGGCGGCCAGCGTATCGGTAAGGGTTTCTCCATCGAAGGCACGTTTGCCCGCCAGCATCTCGAACAGAACGCAGCCAAAGGCCCAGATATCCGCACGCCGGTCCACGGCCTTGCCTTGTGCCTGCTCGGGCGACATGTAAGCGGCGGTCCCGAGGATGGTTCCCGCAATCGTTGCGGGCGAAGTCACGGTGGAATCGTTTTCGCCGATCTTCTGCACTGCCGTTTTGGCAAGCCCGAAATCGAGGATTTTGACCACGCCCTCGGGCGTGATTTTCACGTTCGCGGACTTCAGGTCGCGATGGACGATGCCTCGTTCGTGCGCGGCTTCCAGTCCTTCGGCTATTTGCTTCGCAATCGCGAGCGCTTCCTCAACCGGCAGCGGTCCGCGCCGGAGCCGGTCGGCGAGCGTTTCGCCCTCCACCAGTTCCATCACGAGGAAATCCGGGCCGACGTCGTGGATGGCGCAAACGTTCGGATGGTTCAGCGCGGCGACCGCTCGCGCCTCGATTTCGAAGCGGTTGCTGAAGTGCGCCGAAGCAATTTTGATTGCGACGTCGCGCCGCAGCCGCGGATCGCGAGCCCGGTAAACCTCGCCCATGCCGCCCGCGCCCAGGGGCGCAAGAATCTCATACGGCCCAAGCTGCTGCCCGGCGGAGAGTGACCTGGTGAGGCGTCCCGATTATATCCGCACTCGGCCAAAGAAGAGCTTCGCTTTGGCTACGAGTGGAACTCGCGGACGATCTGCACCACCGCCTTGACATTCTCTACCGGCGTTTCGGGCAGGATGCCGTGGCCGAGATTGACGATGTGGCCCGGGCGCGTGCCGGTGCGGCGGAGCAGGTCGCCCACTTTGGTGCGCAGCTCGGGAAGCGGTGCGAACAGAGCGGCGGGATCGAGGTTTCCTTGAATGGCGCAGCGGTAGCCGATGTCGGTCCAGGCCTGGTCGATGTTGATGCGCCAGTCGACGCCGATCACGTCGCCGCCGGCCGCATGCAGTTCGCGCAAAAAGCCGGCGCAGCCGGTGCCGAAATGGATGACCGGCACGCCGTTGGCGCGAATGCGTTCGATCAGCGCGCGCGAATAGGGCTGCACGTAGCGCACGTAGTCCTCCGGGCTGAGTGCGCCTACCCAGCTATCGAACACCTGAACGGCGCGCGCGCCCGCGCCCACCTGCAAGCCCGCGAAGTCGCCCAAAACGTCAACCAGCTTGCCCATCAATCGGCGCCACATCACTTCGCTCGCAAACATCAGCTTCTTCGTTTTGGCGAAGGTTTTGGAGGGCCCGCCTTCGATCATGTAACTGGCAAGCGTAAACGGCGCACCTACAAAGCCGATCACCGGAACACGCCCGGCAAGCGTCTGCGTAACGAGTTTGATAGCCTCGCCGACGTAGCCGAGATCGTCCGTGCTCGCGGTGGAGAGCGTGTCGATATCTTCGGGTTCGGTAATGGGATTGTCGATGGATGGGCCTTCGCCGCCGATAAATTCGACCTTCATGCCCATGGGTTCGAGCGGCAACAGCAAGTCGGCGAAGATGATGGCTGCGTCGACATCCAGAATTTCGATCGGCTGCAAAGTGACGGCCGCGGCAAGCTGCGGATTCTTGCAGATTTCGAGAATGCCGTGCTTGGCGCGGATCTCACGATACGGTTTCAGATAGCGGCCGGCTTGCCGCATAAACCAGACCGGCCGCACATCGGTGGTGCGGCGGCGGCAGGCATCGAGGAAACGGCCGCCGCTGGTAGTTACGCGCATCTCCCCTCCCTAACGGTCGGGGTTCTGTAGTGAATTTTCGGCAAGCAATAAGAGTGTATCGTTTCGCAGGATATAATCGCCTTCTATGGACCAGGCTCAGGTGACGCCGCAGCGAATCATGCAATTCGCGTGGGGCTATGTCCCTCCGTTGGTGATCGAAGCGGCGATCCGGAATCGTGTCTTCGACGTGCTGGATAGTGGGGCGAAAACGGTCCAGGATGTTCACAAGGCAACAGGAGCCTCCCTGCGCGGTCTGACGGCGATCATGAATGTTCTGGCTGGGCTGGAGCTATTGGCCAAGGACGGGCATGGCCGGTTTTCCCTTACGCCGGAGAGCGCGGCATTCCTTGTCAGCACCAAACCCACTTTCTATGGCGGCATGATCCGCCACGGCAGCGAAGATTTAATTCCCAAGTGGCTTGACCTGAGTGAAATCGTTGCCACGGGGAAACCCAGCCGTTCGGTGAATGAGAACGCTACCGCCGCCGAATTCTTTCAGAAGTTCGTTGCCGATCTGTTCCCGATGAACTATGCGCCCGCCCAGGCGCTGGCTCAGCATCTGAACCTCGACGGGACCGGGAAGCCGGTCCGCGTTCTCGATCTGGCCGCCGGTTCCGGTGTCTGGGGCATTGCCCTTGCGCAAAGCTCTCCCAGCGTGCGGGTCGGCGTTGTGGACCTGCCCGAAGTGATTCCCGTCACCCGCAGTATCGCCGAACGGTTCGGACTGGCGGACCGCTTTTCGTTTATTGAAGGCGATCTCGCGCAGGCGGATTTCGGCGCCAACTACTCGGTCGCGACGCTCGGCCATATCCTGCACAGCGAGGGAGAACAGCGCAGCCGCGCGCTACTGGCGAAGACCTTTGCCGCGCTTGCTCCCGGCGGAACGATCGCGATCGCCGAATTTCTGGTGAATGCGGATCGCACCGGACCACTGATGGGATTGTTCTTTGCAGTAAATATGTTGGTGAACACCGAGAATGGAGATACTTACTCGTTTGAGGAAATTAGTAAGTGGCTGCGCGACGCAGGATTCACCAATCCGCGCACGCTCGATGCACCCGGGCCCTCGCCGTTGATTCTCGGCAGCAAGCCTTGAGAGAAGTTCGCGGCTCTCCGCCTTCATGAACAGCCGCATTAATGTTTCCTACGTCCTGTTCCTGGCCGCCACCGCCGCGCTCGGCGGACTGCTGTTTGGCTTTGACATCGCCATCATCACCGGCGCCGGGCCGTTCCTGAAAGAGCATTTCCACCTCGGCGATTTGAGCTTGGGCTGGGCGTTCAGTTCGCTGCTCTTCGGCTGTGTGTTGGGTTCGGCTATCGCGGGACGGCTCACCAATTCTTACGGCCGCAAAAAAATCCTGCTCGCGGTTGCGGCTCTGTTTGCCCTCACCTCGCTCGGAACCGGCGCGGCGCCTACTTTCGCGATGTTCATCGTGGTCCGTTTCCTCGGCGGCTTAGCGGTGGGCGGTGCATCGATTCTTTCGCCGATGTATGTCGCCGAAATCTCGCCGCCTTCGCTGCGCGGGAGAATGGGGGCCCTGTATCAGATGTCGATTGTGACCGGCATTCTGATTTCCTACGCCATTAATTATCTGTTACGCGATGCCGGACCCGATAACTGGCGCTTGATGTTCGCGACCGGCGCCATTCCCTCGGTGCTCTTCTTCGCCATGCTGCTGTTAGTACCGGAAACTCCACGCTATTTGTTTATGGCCGGCAAAGAGCGGCAGGCGTTCGCGATCCTCGAGCGCATCTCCGGACGCGAAAGCGCGGAATTCGAAGCCTCGGAGATCCAGGTCAGCCTATCGAATAAGCGGGGGGCGTGGCGCGACCTGCTGCGGCCCGGGATCCGGCGAGCCGTGCTGGTGGGCTTCTGTCTGGCTGTCCTCATTCAAGTATCCGGCATCAACACGATCATCGATTACGCGCCCGCCATTCTGAAATCGGCCGGCTGGAAGATCGGCGCAGCGCTGTTCTCCACCGTCGTCATCGGCTTGAACAATTTCGTTTTCACCTGCGTTTCTTTCTGGACCATCGACCGTTACGGGCGCAGACCGCTTTATATCGTGGGTTCACTCGGGATGACCGCCGCTCTGGTAGCACTCATGGCGGCGGCCTGGACGGCTCGGTTCCAGAGTTCGATCGTGCTGGTCTACATTCTGGTTTATCTGGCATTTTTCTCTTCCTGCATCGGACCGGTCTTCTGGACATTGGTGGCGGAGATCTTCCCGAACGATCTGCGCGGCACGGCGATGATCGTGCCGGTGCTCACGCAATGGGTCGCCAATGCGGTGGTGGTCCTGTTTTTCCCGCTGGCGTTCCATCAGGCGGGCAAAACGATCACGTTTGCCTTCCTGGCCGTGCTGGCGCTGGCGCAGGCGCGATTCACAGTGTTCTTCGTGCCGGAAACCAAGAACAAGCCGTTGGAAGAGATAGAAGAATACTGGAAGGCAGCGGCCAGGCCGATGACTTATCGGCGCTGAAGCTCCAGCACAGTTACGGCGTGTTTTGGATCGAGACGAGCGGTCCAACCCGCTGCGAGCTGCCGGGCAGTTACCTTGCCCAAGGAGCGGCCGTCGAGGATTGATCGCACCGCATACCGTGCGCCGGGCGGGGCGACGATTTTCACCGTTGCTTGCCGAGCATCTTTCCTGTTCCGAAACAACACGATGATTCCGGCGGAGGCGTGGCTCAGGCGGGCAAATCCGTCCCAGGGGCCTGTTCCGGGCTGATGCCAACGTCCCAGCGGAAAGAACGAATCCTGCAGATCCGCGTGCCGGCGCAGTTGTTTATACCAATGGATCTGTTTCGCCCACCATTGCACCTGTGCTTGGCTTAGCTTGCGGAGATCGCCTAGCAGGATTGGGCCGGATCCGATCGCAACGCCAAAGCGCTGCTCGATCGGAGGCGTCGCCGCGCGCAGATTGCCGATCAGCATGGTCTCCGCTGGAATCGACAGCGCGCGCTGGTAGAGCAGCATGCGGGCTTGCACCGTACCCGCATCGGTGGGCGTCGCGTCGCTCACGTTGCTCAGCCAGTCCACGTCCGCGCATTGGATGAGCGCCGCATCGATCAGATGTTTTTCACCCCATAACTCGAACGTGTAATCCACGATGACATCCGGATGCTCTTGATGCAGTTTACGCCCGATGTATTCCAGCGCATCATAAATTCCGTCGAGCGACTCGGCCCAAGTGTCGTGGAAATGGCCGGACGCATAGCATCCCGGCTGCTCTCCATAGGCGTTGAAAACTGTGGTGAGATCGACTTTAATGTAGCGGGGGTGGTAGCGCTCGATCAGGCCGTTCAAGCGCCGTAGGGCAAGATCGCGGTAGGGGCTGTCCAGGCACATCACGACCCGCGGACCGGCCGCGGTTTGCGTAATCTTGGGCTTGTGCTGTGAATTCTGGCAGGCCCACTCCGGATGTTCGCGATAGGCGGCGCTTCGCATACTCACGGCGGCGAGCGGAACCCACAAGCCCAGCCCCATGTGGTTTTTCGCGAGAAGCTTTCTCACGTTGCCCAGACCCTCGGGGAAAGCGGTCCGGTTTGTCTCGTTCGATCCATAGACCGCTTGCCAGCCATCGTCGATGGTGAACACATCCATGCCCATGCGCGCGGCGATTGGGATCAACTGCTTCACGGTTGCCCAGTTAATCGTGCGCATGAACGGCTCCCAGGTGTTATAGATCCACAACGGCCGATA
>JBOGMI010000485.1:0-2037 GCA_050746645.1 Bryobacteraceae bacterium
GTTCACTGGATCGTCGATTTTGCGCAGCGGGGCAAAAATGAAATCGTCGAACTGACCGGCCATTACTACGCCGAAGGTCCGCCTTCGAATCCGGCGATGAACATAAGCCGGCTGCTGCATCCGAACCCGAGGCTCGACCGCAATATACCCATCATTCAGCGCGCCAGCCGCGAAAGCGGCAAGCCCTATCGTATGGCCGAAACCAATTCCTGCTACAAGGGCGGAAAACCCGGCGTCAGCGACACTTTCGCCTCGGCGCTCTGGGGCGGCGATTATATGCTGCAGCTAGAACAAGCAGGATTCGCCGGAATCAATTTTCATGGCGGCGGCGAAGGTTCTTACACGCCCATTGCAGCCAGCGAAAAGATCGGCCTTTCGGCGCGGCCTATTTATTACGGCATGCTATTGGCCGGCCAGTTTGCGGGAACCAAGATCGTCAAGAGTACGCTCGATGCGCAGGGCGTGAACGCCACCGCCTACGCCGCGCATGCCGGTTCCGGTCTGCGCGTTGCAAATTTCAATAAGGACGAGCAGCGCGGGATGCGGATACAGATCAGATCCGGCGAGCATGGCCGCTTGTGGCGTTTGAGCGCGCCGAACGTGCACAGCAAAACCGGAGTGACTCTTGCCGGAGCGGCGGTAAAGAGTGACGGCTCCTGGTCGCCCGTACACGAAGAGCACGCCGCTTCTCACCACGGCGCGGTTGCCATCCATGTCCCGGCGTCGAGCGCAGTGCTTGCATTTTTCGCTGCATGATAGATTAGCTCCTTTCGACATGAAAAAATCAACAAACGCTTTCTCCTGCTGCTTGATGCTTGGGGTGCTGGCATTGGCGGCCCCGCCAGCGGCCCTGTCCGCTCCACAGGGCTTTCAACTGAAAAATGGCGACCGCGTGCTGTTCTACGGCGATAGCATCACCGAACAGCGCTACTACCCGGTCGCTATCGAGACCTACGTCCGAACGCGCTTTCCTGATCTGAAAGTCAAGTTCAGGAATTCGGCCGTGGGAGGCGCGAGAGTTACAGGCAACTGGACCGCGCCGGTGGACCTGAGCCTCAAACGCGACGTGTTTCCCTTCAAGCCCAATATCGTCACCATCATGCTGGGCATGAACGACGGCCGCTACCGCCCGATGGACCCGGCCATCTTCGAGACTTACCAGAAGGGATACGTGCACATTATTGAGTCGCTTCAGGCGCATCTGCCCGGCGTCACGATTGTGCTGATTGAGCCGACGCCCTGGGACGATATCACCCAAACTCCGTCCTATCCTCACAATCCCAATCACGAGCCGGGAGGCTACGACAACGTGATGCAGCAATACAGCGCGTTTGTGCGCAAGCTGGGTGTGCGCTATCACCTGAACGTCGTGGATTTCCACGGCCCCTTGGTCAAACTGATGAAAGAAGCGCAGAAGAGCGACCCGGGGCTTGCTGACAAGATCATCCCCAAGCGGGTTCATCCCGGAGCCAGCGCCCAGTTGGCGATGGCTCAGCAGCTCTTAAAAGCCTGGAATGCGCCCGCCCTGGTCAGCCGCGTTCACATCGACGCAGCCGCCTCTTCGATCAAGCGCTCGGAAAACACGAAAGCCACCAACTTATCGAGTGAAAACGGAGCCATCTCCTGGACCCAGACGGACAAAGCGCTGCCTTACCCGATCATGACGCTACATTCCACAAAATGGCCGCAGTTTCCTCCCGATCCGTTCGGGCGGGTAGATACCATCTTCTGTCCTCTGCCGCCGCTCGCTTCCCAGGCGATTAATCCGGTTGCGGCCCTGGTGACGAAGCTAACGGGAATGTATCACGCGCTGGACAAGGAAACGTTGCAAGCTTCAGGCCTGAAAGCAGCACGTTATCAGCTTTCCATCGATGGCCGTCCCGTCGGAACGTTCAGTAAAGGCCAACTCACTCACGGCATCAACCTGGCTCGCTACGACACGCCCATGATGGATCAGGCGCACCAGGTTTTGACTTCGGTCTGGCATCGGGTCGATCTGCGCTTCTACGGCTGGCGCGCTGTTCAGGTGGCGTTGAG
>JBOGMI010000486.1:0-1175 GCA_050746645.1 Bryobacteraceae bacterium
AGTGGCGGCGAGTGGCGAGAAATTTTTTGCGCTCTTCCGGGGTTTCGAGCTCGGAGGCCAGCATTTCATAGAGTTGCTTCCAGCTTGCCGCTTTTTTCGCCGTGCGATCGACGAGGACGCGGGCGACCGGGCCGAGAAAAGCGGCTAAGTCCTGCTTCACCGAATCGAGTGCGTCGAGGTCGAAGCGGCTCGGCGGCGTTGGCGAGGGAGTCGGCGAGGGCGTCGGTGTGACCGGAGTGTGCGGTGTCGGTGTCGCCAGACGGCTGCCGGGATCGTAGCCTTGCGGCGGGCGGACAATCGTCTGGGTGGCCGCGCCCAGAGTCCCGGCATGGCGCTGGCGCAGCGTTTCAAGAATGGAGGCCATCTCGGCGGCGTTTTGGTAGCGGTTGGCCGGATCTTTTTCGAGCGCCTTCAGAATCGCCAGACAAAGAGACGCCGGCAAGCCGCTGTTCAGCACCGCGGGCGAACGCGGCGGCTGGTTCAAGTGCGCGTTCATCACGGCCCAGGAACTTTCGCCTTCGATGGGCCTGGCGCCGGTCACCATCTCGTAGAGCATGATGCCCACAGAATACAAATCGGACCGCGCGCCGACGCCTGTGCCCTGCACCTGCTCGGGCGACATATAGTAGACCGATCCGATGGCGGCGCCCGCGTTCGTCAGTTGCTTATCGGCAAGCGAGCGAGCGATGCCGAAGTCCATCAGCTTGACGATGCCGTTCGCGGTGAGCATGATGTTGGCAGGCTTGATATCGCGGTGGACCACGCCTTGAGCATGGGCATAACGAAGCGCGCTGAGCACCTGGAGGACGACATCGATGGCAGGCCCCGCTTCGAGGCGGCCGGACTTCAGGCGGGAGTGGAGCGTCGTTCCCTCGACGAATTCCATGACCATTAGCAACTGGTTTTCGAGCCGGAAGGCGTTGTGGAGCGCGGTGATGTTCGGATGATTCAGCCGCGCCTGGACCTTGATCTCGCGGATGAAGCGGTCCGCCAGTTCGGGCGAATCGACGAGATCCGGCAACACGACCTTGATCGCCTCGAGACGCTCCGAGATCAGATGCTGGGCCTTATAGACGGTGCCCATGCCGCCGGAGCCGATGGCGCTCACGATGCGGTAATCGCCGACGGTTTCGCCGATAGAGAAAGCCACGTGTTCCTTAGAATATCAGCGCGGC
>JBOGMI010000487.1:0-4827 GCA_050746645.1 Bryobacteraceae bacterium
AGCGTGGATTTACCTGAGCCGGTGTCCCCGGCAATCTGGATGTGATGGGCCTCGCGATCGCGGCGCATGCGCAGGCATTTTCCGGCTTCGCCTTGGAGCCATTCGAGGGGGTTCCGGCGGTTATCGAGCCGGAACCGGAGACCGTCGCCACGTGTGCGGCGGTTGAAACGCCAGCGGCCGATCAGAGCCGGGCCGCGCAGTTTCCGGCCACGCCGCGCTTCGCGGTCGTGCTTGCTATCGAACCAAGCCCCGGTCGCGGCGAACGCGATCAGGCAAACGCCAAATCCGGCAAGCGGCCAGCGCAGCACTTGCGCCGGATTTTGGCCGCCATAAATGTAGTTCCGAAGCCAGGAGTGAAACTTCCGGCGGCTGAGGGTGAGCGTGCGGATCGAGAGCGGACCCGGGCGATCCGCAACCAGCGCGCCGGTCGCAATTTTGCGGCCCAGAAACACCACCTCGAACCGCTTCCCGCTGTGCCGCGCACGGCCGGGAAACGGTAACGCTGGCAAGTCGCCGAGTAATGATCCCTTTACATATACGGGAAAGTAGAAGCGTTCAAGCGGAGGCGAAAAATGGAGCCACAGTTTGAAGAACAAGACACCGCAGGCGAGCGCCAGGACCACGCCCAGAAACCCGCCCACGGGAAAGCGCCGCGGCCAGCGCGGCGCATCGCTTTCCGGCCTCATGCGGCGGGCTTTCCCTTCCCGCCGGAGGCTTCCGCCGCACCCGGTTCCCGGAAGGCATGAATGCGCTGGTCGGCCATCGCGTGCTTGGTCGCTTCCGCATCTTCGACCACCGCTTTCAAACGCTGCGCGCTCAGTTCCCCGCCCTCGACGGCCTCCTTATGGAGCGTGAGAAAAACCTTGCGCAGGGCCATCAGCTCGGCAAGCAGAAGCCGGGTCCCGGGGCCGGTCTCGAGCGCTTCCAAAACTACCTGGCGGCACCATTCGCTCTTGGTTAAACCGGCCTCTTCGGCACGCTCCCGCACCTGCCCTCCCTCGGCCGGCGTGAGCCGCGCGCCGATGTATTCGGTGAGCGTTTTTTGCCGCTTCGTGCTATGCATCGGAAGCTCCAAAACGGCCGGAAATGCCGTGCACGGCCTGGTGCACCGCTGTGCACGGAAACGGCAAAAACCCAGCAAAAGCGCATCGTGCACCGGCGTGCACCTGCAAGGGGTGGCCTTTCGTGGTGATACCTCCGGTGCGCAGCACCGCTTCTTCCTGGGTCCGAAGCTGCCGCTGGGCAAAGCACAACCGAAGCACCTTTTCGATGCGCTTTCCGACTTGAATTTGCCAATGATTTCGCATCGAGATTGCCTACGCTTTCGCCTCAAACTTGAGGCGGGATTTGCCGTTGGTGCGGGCCTCGGGTTCGCCCGCAGTAGGGTGCTCCGGCTTGTATGCGAGGAACCCTTTATCGGCGGCAAACAATCGCTTCAGTGCGGCTGCGATCACATGGCTCGTGGAACTGTCGCTGGCATACCGTCCGTAGGCCCGCAGGTCGTGTGCGACGTCGGGCCGGAGCCGGATGGTGATCTGCTCGTCCGGCTTCTTGTCTTCTGGTTCGATCAATGGTGTTGGCATAAACTTTTGGTCTCCGGGAGAGATGGAAAGATGCCCGCTGCGGCGGAAAATGCCTTCGCCTCGCGGCGGTCGTACAGAACTTCGCACTGGAATTTCCGGGTCCGCGCATCGAACCCGCGGACCGCAACCAGCTCGGTAACTTTGCGCGAACGGTCCGGCATCCGCTCGATGTGGACGACGTATTGGATCGCCTCGGCTGCTTCATTCATCACGAATTCGACCGGCAGCGTTTTCCCGGACATGGCCATCATCGCGAGGCGCATTAAAGCGCCCTGAGCACTCGCGGCATGCAAGGTCGCGAGCGTTCCACCGTGGCCGGTATGGATCGCTTCGATCAGGTGCCAGGCGCTCTGATCGTTGGGCCGGATTTCGCCTAAAAGAATCCGGTCGGGGCGGTGCCGCAAGGCCGCCGCCACGAGTTGGCCCACAGAAATATCGGGCCTGCCCGGCATTCCGTTGGTCGCCTCTAGCCGCACCACGTTGGGCTGCCCCAGCCGTAATTCCATGGGCCGTTCGATCACCAAGAGCCGCTCCTGTTCGGGGATGTGATCGGCAAATGCTTTGAGCAGCGCCGTTTTGCCGCTGCCGGTGCTTCCGCTAATCAGAACGTTTTTCCATCCGGCGACGGCAGCTTCGAGATGGGTAAATACCTGCCGGGGCAATGTCCCCAAATCCATCAAATCTCCGGTAGAAAACCAGCGATTGAATTTGCGAATCGTGAGCGTGACGCCGGTCGGAGAATTCGGCGGCCCGATCGCGGCCACGCGCGATCCGTCCGGCAATCGCGAGTCGAGCAGCGGATATTCCGGCGTCAAATCGTTCCAGCACAACCGTGCAATATTCTCGATCCCGGCCTGCAACTGCTCCGGGTTCATCTGCACTCCGGGAAGCACTGCCAGCTCTCCGTTACGCTCGACGGCAACGGTTTTTCCGCCGCCGTTGATCATGATCTCGGTCGTGTTGCGGTCCGTAATCAAGCCCTGAATGGCGGCCGGGAAGAAGGGAAGAATCAAGGCAAATTGCGATTCCATAGTGGCCTCCTAGTGCAGCGCCCGGTCGTCGTGGAAATAGGTAATCGTGACGCCCAGCGGGTTGATGTATTCGTATCTCGGATCGCTCTCCGCCTGCTCGGCGACCTGCTCCGGGTTCACGTAAAACTGCACGCTGGTGGTCCAATGCTCCGTTCTGCTGTCTGCCTTTCCGGGGCTGAAGATTTTTGTGTAATCGATGAGCGCCGACCCGCTCGTCACCCACTCTCCGCCGCGGCGCGATGTGGCTAATCCGGTGATTTGGATGTTGTTCACCGTGACATCGTTTTCGGGAGCCGTGCCGGCGATTACCCGCGCCACGCGGCGCGTCCCGGCATCCTGCCGCATGCATTTCGCGGCCAGTTTCTTTTCGAGAAAGTAGTAATTTTCTTGGTAGGTTTTGGCTGCCGTCGCCCGCAGTAGCGCATAGCGCGAGCGGGTCCAATCGAGCAGTGCGCTGCGCACTTCGGAATCCCTCGGGGTGAATCGCAGCGAGCTGTATTGGAGTGCCGTGGCTCGGCCCAGGGCATCGATCCGCAGCGGAATCACAATGGGTTTCCGCCGCGCGAGAGTGAAATTCGCCAGCAGCGAAACGAACAATCCAGTGGCGGCGAGGACCGCCGCAATGCGCAGGAATTTGTTCTCCCGGTGCAGCGCCGCATAGAGCGAATCTCCGTATCCATCGGACACCGTGGCTGTCTCGTTCAAGCTGTCGTTCAGCATCTGTTCCATCGGGAAACCCCCAGTGTTTTTTCGCGAGAAACAGGGGGACTCATAGCCGTCCCCCTGCACTCCCGGCCTAGGATTTTCGGCCAAGAATATAGAACCCAGAAGCTCTGTTCGCCGGTCACATCAACCCTTTCACGAGAAATCCAATCGCCGCCCCAGTCAGCTCGGAAGCCGAAGTCCCTGCGCCGGAAAACAACATGCTCGCAATGGAAGGGATCTTGAATACCGAGTAGAGATAGGACCAAGTAATGAGCAAGAGCAGTGGCAAGAGGGCGAGCATGTGTCCAAGCGAATAATTGCCTGCGACGAGTTTGTTGAAGAAGGAAAGGATGACGCTTGAATACAGGAACGAGATGGCAATCGCAATCACCCGGTACATCGAGTAGGTGAAAAGATTATCGACCCATCTCCAGAACCACCGCTCGAATCGCTTTGTGAGAAACAACGGAATGAAAAGTGGCCCAAACAGGACAAGGATTCCTGCGGCCACAAAACCGAAAATGTTGATGAGGAGGGCCGCAACCTCGATGGCGGAAAGAACGACGAGGTCGAGGTAATAGCCAACGGTATCGAAAAGATTGAAAAATCCCGGATGCTGTAAACCATGTGTCGCCTGGTGGAGCTGCCCGACGAGCTGGCTGATGACCGCAACATCGATGCCGGAAGTCAAGAGCTCTGCGATGGCGGAAAACAGATGATTCAAACTGATGCCGGTGCCGGGGATCGGCTGGACATAATACGTCATCAGCATGGACACGAAGGCCAGCTTCACCAGGTATTCGTAAATTTCGGCAATGTGAAGGGGCTGGTGGTGATGGAGATTCAGAGCAGGAAATTGCCAGCGCAGCGCCAAGCCGGTAAGACCGAAAACCGCAATGAAGGATAGCTCGATGCGCCCGTAATGTAAGAGAATCCCGCTCTGAGCAGTAACGAGATTGACGATATCCGTGGTGATCTCGTTGACGAAATCAAACGGTTGTGGCCCGGAAGGAGTTTGGCCGTAGGCCGCGGTCGCAAAAAAGAACAGGAACGCGAACCGGGCTAATAGGGAGAGTTTTTCAGTTGTTCGCCAACGTGATTGGATACCCCATCCGCTTTTTTCGCCTGCTGGATTTCCTGTTTGGTGGGGTTCCTCGGCTGTGTGGCGCGGTCCCACACACCGGCAGCAGCGATCAGAAGCCCCAGTATTGCCAGCAAAATTACGAGCATCTTTCCCTGAATCGCTATTTGAATCGGTGAAGCCATTGAAATTCTCAAAAACCGGCAGTTTGGAGTGTCTGCCCAATTCCATTAAAATCTCCTCCGGGGTTTTGTGCAAGCGTATTCAAAAATTCGGCGTAGTTGTTGAGCGCCTCGGCCTGGGCGTTGCGCCGGTACGTATTCGCAATGAGCTGCTGCTGAGCGAGCGCGGCGGTCGCCGCCGTCTCGGTCTGCTCCCGCTGAATAAGCTGCAGCAGGGCGCCGTTCGTGAGGTTCTGCTGCGCGGT
>JBOGMI010000488.1:0-6178 GCA_050746645.1 Bryobacteraceae bacterium
ACCCTGCACCTTTCCCATCCCTTGCCTCGGCACGGTGGACGAAGTGCGCGAGGTCACCAGGGAATACAGGCCGACGCGCATCGTGGTCGGCATGGCCGAACGCCGCAACCGGCTTCCCGTCCAGCAATTGCTGGACATCCGCTTTACCGGAATCATGATCGAGGACGTCGCCGACACGTACGAAATCGCCATGCACCGGGTTTGCAGCCGGCAAATCCAGCCCTCGCAATTGATCTTTTCCTCCGCGCTCGGTCCGCGCACTCATGCCATCGCGCTCCAGAATTTCTACTCCTTCCTGGCCGCCGCGACGGGCCTGGTGGCAGGCTCGCCGCTGATGCTGCTCACGGCGATTTTGGTCAAAGTCTCCTCCAAGGGCCCGATGCTCTATCGGCAGAAGCGCGTGGGCAAAAACGGAAAGATATTTACCGTCTATAAATTCAGGTCCATGTACGCCGACGCGGAAGAGCACAGCGGCCCGGTTTGGGCCAAAATAGACGACCCGCGCATCACCCCCATCGGCCGCTGGCTGCGGCGCTTGCGCCTCGACGAGATCCCGCAGCTATGGAACGTGCTCCGCGGGGACATGGCTCTGGTCGGTCCGCGCCCGGAGCGGCCCGAATTCGTGGAACTGCTTTCCCGCCAGATCCCCTACTATCCCCAGCGCCACGCTGTGAAGCCGGGCATCACCGGCTGGGCCCAGATCAACCACAAATACGGCGATTCCGAGCTGGACGCCATGATCAAGCTCGAATACGACCTTTACTACATCAAGAACCTGGCCCCGGTGCTCGACTTCTACATCATCTTTCACACCATCAAGGTGATGCTCCTCAGCCGCGGAGCGCAATAGCAGTTCACCGGCGTGGTGTGCGTTCACCGCCCGCTTGCTACGCTTGTTGAAATGATTGATGGCCGATCCTGAGACAAAGCCCCCCGCTTTAGGTATTCCGGCGCAGCAGAAGCGAACCGTCGCGCATTTTCGCTGGTATATTTGCGGCCTGCTGCTCTATGCCACCACGGTCAACTACATGGACCGCATGGTGCTGAGCATTCTCGAGCCGACCATCGCGCGCCAGCTTCACTGGAGCTCGACCGACTACGGCTACATTGTCGGCGTCTTCCAAGCCGGGTACGCGATCATGATGCCAATTGCGGGCCGGCTGATCGACTGGATCGGGCTGCGCTTCGGCTACGCCGCCTCGGCGATTTTGTGGGCCGGCTCTTCGATGTGCCATGCTTTGGCCAGAACCGCCGGCCAGTTCGCGCTGGCGCGGCTGGGCCTCGGCCTGGGCGAGGCGGCAAACTTTCCCGCCTGCATCAAAGCGGTTGCCGATTGGTTCCCGCGCCGCGAGCGCGCTTTGGCGACCGGCATCTTTAACGGCGGATCGAATCTGGGAGCGCTATGCGCCCCCTTGCTGGTGCCCTTTATCGCTGCGAACTTCACCTGGCGCGCGGCGTTTCTGTGCACCGGTTCGCTCAGCTTGTCCTGGGTCGTGCTCTGGCTCATTTTCTATCGCGAGCCGGAAAAGCATCCGCGTTTGTCGGCGGAGGAACTAGCGTTCATCCGCTCCGACCAGGAGCAACCCGAGGCTAGCGGCGTGCCCTACACCCGCGTGATCCGGAACCGCGCGGCGTGGGCCTTCATCGTGGGCAAATTTCTCACCGATCCGGTCTGGTGGTTCTATCTGTTCTGGCTGCCTAATTTTCTGCACAATCAATACGGCGTAAGCCTGAGCCACTTGGGTGCACCGCTGGTGGCTGTCTATGCGGGCTCGGCGTTCGGGTCTCTGTTTGGCGGCTGGCTCTCTTCGTCTCTGCTGAAACGCGGCTGGCGTGTCGGCGCCGCCCGGAAAACCGCCATGCTGGTCTGCGCTTTGAGCGTCGTTTCGGTGGTGTACGTGCCCCAGGCGACCGGCAGCCTGTGGCTGACAGTGGGCTTGATCGCCATCGCCACGGCGGCGCATCAAGGGTGGTCGGCCAACTTATTTACCATCACTTCCGATTGCTTCCGGCGCAGCGCCGTGGCTTCCATCGTCGGGTTGGGCGGATTGATGGGCGCCGTGGGCGCCGTGATCGCTCAACCGGCCACGGGCCGTTGGCTCGATTACTCCCACAACGCCTATGCGCCGATCTTCTACATCGCGGGCTCCATGTATTTGTTTGCGCTGCTGATTATCCAGCTTCTGCTGCCGCGTTTTCAACTGCAGAAAATCTGAATGATCTCGCCCAATACCGCCCAAGTGCCGCGCGGTTGACCTTCGCCCCGCTGCTTGCTAGGATGCAAGTGCGGGGTGGAGCAGTCAGGTAGCTCGTTGGGCTCATAACCCAAAGGTCGCAAGTTCAAATCTTGCCCCCGCAACCAACTCCATCCTCCAGTGATCCACGACGTTATCATTGCGGGCGGCGGACCTGTCGGTCTGTTCCTGGCCTGCGAACTGCGGCTGCGCCGTGTCTCGGTTCTCGTTCTGGAGCGTATGCGGGACCCCCATTCTCCGTTGAAAGCCGGATGGATGGGGATGCGCGGCCTGAACATCCCTTCGGTAGAAGCTTTTTACCGGCGCGGCCTGCTGGAGGCCATGCGCAAATCTTCGCTTCTCTGGATCAACCCGGGAAACCAGAGCAATCCTTCGCAATCCGCGCCTCGCCCGCGGTTTGGCGGTCACTTTGGCGGGATCATGCTCGATGCGAGCAAAATAGACTTCTCCCGCCAGAAGTATACGATCCCGGGTCCTTCGGCGGCAGGCGGCATGATCAGCCTGGAAGCGCTGGAACTTCTGCTTGCCGAACGCGCGCGCGAATGGGGCGTCGTGCTTCGGCGGGGCATCGAGGTTACCGGCTTCACAGAGGACGAGGAGGGCATTGTCGCCCATGCCGGAGAAGAATCCTTTCGCGCGCAGTGGCTGGTTGGCTGCGATGGCGGCCGCAGTACGGTGCGTAAGTGCGCCGGGTTCGAATTTGCCGGAACGGACCCTGAACTAACCGGCCACACTGCCGCGGTAGAAATCGCCGATCCCGAAAAGCTGCGGCCCGGATTCAATCTCACCGCGGCGGGCATGTACGTCTATACTCCCGTTCCCGGCGACGAGCCCGACCGCATCGGTGTGGTCGATTTCGATGGCGCACGGTTCGATCGGGAGGCGGCGATTACTCGGGAAATGCTCCAACAGAATCTGCGCCGCATCTCGGGAACCGATGTAACTCTTACCGCTGTTCACGCGGCTACAAGCTACACGGACCGGGCGCGGCAGGCAACCACTTATCGGAAAGGGCGCGTGCTGCTTGCCGGCGATGCGGCACATGTTCATTCGCCGTTCGGAGGACAGGGGTTGAACACCGGTCTGGGCGATGCGATGAATCTCGGCTGGAAGCTTGCCGCCGGGATCCAAGGCTCAGCGCCCGAAGATCTGCTCGACAGCTACACGAGAGAGCGGCATCCGGTCGGAGCCTGGGCGCTCGATTGGACGCGCGCTCAAGTCGCCATCATGCGGCCCGAGCCCCAAGCGCGCGCCATCGCAGCCGTGATTCGCGATCTGATCGATACGCGAGACGGCACCACCTACTTTGCGGAAAAGATATCGGGTATAGCCCTGCGCTATGACTTGGGAGAGAACCACCCGCTTGCCGGATGCAGCGCGCCGGATTTCGAATTTGCAGATGGTACGCGACTGGGCACCCTGCTGCGTGATGGAAAGGGTCTGTTCGCCGATTTCACCGGGAGCGGCCGACTTCGAGCGCTCGCCAACGCCTGTCAGGGGCTGGTGAACTACGTTGCGATGACCGCGAGGGACAGCAAAGGTCTGACCGCGCTGCTGGTTCGTCCCGACGGTTTCGTTGCGTGGGTTGCGGAATCGGATCCGGACCCGGCCGCTGCCGAAGCGGTTCTCAGACGCTGGTTCGGCACTGCTCGCTCCGGAATCGGCGTCTCGATATAATCGGTTGCCCTCCAGGCCGGGACGGGTTCTTTTCATGTGCGGCTCCAACCGGGGGTCTCAACGCCAAACTGCTTTGCGTATTCGGCGTTCAGCCGCTGCCAGCCGCCGAACTTCATAGCCTCGCCGCCAGCGATGCGGCCGATGGGAGTTTCGCTGAGAAGGCGGTCCAAAACATCGAAACAGATGTGCCAGCCCGCGGCGCCCCACGAGATGAAGCGACGATCGATGTTGTGCCAGAGCGTCAGGCGTGTGCCGCTGCCGAGCGGCTCGAGCTCCCAGCGGGTATCGTTGTACTCAAGCAGCTTGGGAGGGTCCGCTCGCGTCACAGCTGTTTCCAGCGGCGTGGGCGTTCCCACCCAAGTAAGCTTCACCGTGCCCACAGTACCCAGGCTCCCATCGGCTTCAAAGGGAGCCCACTCGCGCAGATGCGCCGGGTCGGTAAGCGCCTGCCAGACCTTTTCCGGCGAGTGGCGCAGTTCTCTGACTAGAATGAGCGTCCACTTGTCTCCGTCCTTTCGCACCTGCGCCCCGCTGGCTGGGCCCGGTGTGTACTGCTCGTGATCGGTCATCTTCGTCTCCTTGTCTTCTTTTTCGTTCGTGTCGATCGATCCATGCGGTCGAGGTGGCGTTCGAGAGCATCTACGTGAGCGGACCAGAACCGGCGGAAGGGAGCCAGCCAGGCATCGATCTCCTGAAGCGGTTCCGGTTTCAGCCGGTAGAGACGGCGTTGTGCGTCCACCGTCGATTCCACGAAACCGGCCTCGCGCAGCACTCGCAGGTGCTTGGACACGGCCGGCTGCGGCATACCGAGCTGACGCTCGATCTCTCCAACCGACTGTTGCGACGAGACCAGGAGGCTTAATATCGCGCGGCGGCTCGGCTCCGCAATGATTTCGAACACCGATTCCACTCTCTTTATATACTCCACCGAGCATGTACTTGTCAAGGTATATGCAGGCAGGGGCCACACAAAGTTCAAAACACCGCGGGCGACGAGATCCCATTTTGCGCCAGGGCGTGCTGCATGCGGCTGAGCGCCGATTTGTGCATTTGCGAAACCCGGCTCTCGTTCACACCGAGGATCCCGCCGATTTCCTTCATCGTCATGTCTGCCGAATAATAGAGCTTCACCACCTGGCGGTAGCGCTCCGGCAAGACGGACATGGCCGAATCGAGCTTCTCGCGCATTTCGGAGCGGCTCGCCAGCCGGTCCGGTGCATTTCGCGCCGGACCGGGCGGATCATCGTCCTGCTGTTTTCGCTCGGCGGAACGTGCATGCATAGCTGCGGCGGTAATAGCTCGGAAATCGACCATCAAGGCCTGCCAGCGGCGCAGACTCAATCCCATGGCCCTCGCGACTTCCGCCTCCGTCGGGGTCCTTTGCAATTCCGCCGTAAGCTGCGCCACCAAGGCTTCCATCTGCTTATAGCGCCTGCGCAAGTCTCGCGACGCCCAATCGATCTGGCGTAGACTGTCCAGGATGGCGCCGCGAATGCGGTGTTTCGCGTAGGTCGGAAACGCGATCTGCTTTTCCGGCTGAAAATGCGCCGCCGCTTCGACCAGGCCCATCATACCGGCATGGATCAGATCGTCCAACTCAATATGGACCGGCAGCGAGCGTTGAATATGCGCGGCGATCGCGCTCACAAGCGGCAAAAATTCCAGGATCAGTTCATCGCGCCGCGCGGTACTGCTTTCGGCCTTCTTCTTGGCAAGTGCGAGTTTGGTGGCTCCAGCGTTCACGTCTTTTTCTCCTCGCCGCGGGCAGTGGCCCGGTCGGCTTTCGCGGGAGAAAAGGCATGTGGTCGGCCAGCCATGCCGTCCGAAGTCAGCCACCTCGGAAATGATTGATTTCTTTCGGGTTGCGCGTCCACGGCTTAGCGCTGCGCGTGCGCCGGGACTAGGGCAAAGCAGGCTTTTGTATCTGCTCGGGTTTCAAAGCAGAACGGCCGCTCCGTTTCGGAACACTACTGCGCGCAGGGCTTGTGGAAGGGATTTTCTTGCAGACTTGCGTCCACTTAGAAGGTTAATGGGTGTCGCAAGATGGCGTGATCACAGTGGGCGTGCCGGTTCGCCTACAAATCGCCGCGAGACATCATTTGAACCGGCTTTCCCTCGCCTGGACGCGCCGCGGCTCGCTCCAGCAGCTCGCTCGGTTCGAACAGATCCAAAATGCTGATGCCGAAGCGCAGCATCAGCCGGTCGGCAAATTCGGGGCTGAGCTTGCGGGCGCCTTTCAGATAGTT
>JBOGMI010000489.1:0-1549 GCA_050746645.1 Bryobacteraceae bacterium
CCAGCACTGACGGGCTTAATGGCGCGCGCACACGCACGAACTCCGCCCAGCTTTCGTATACTTCTCTAACGAGGGCGAAGAAAGCCCTACCGCTGGACATGGACTCGGGATCCGACAATCTGATCGAACGGCTGGCGGCCCACCGCACTTGAGCATCCAGCGTTCAAATTTAACTCGCGCACTCGTCAGCCGCTTCGGCGACCCCGCTTTATAGGAATTGAGTTCCTGATTTCCGTTTTCTGCATGCATTTCTATAAATCCTGTATATTTAAGAACATGTTTCAGCGGGTTGGGCATATTTGCGCCTCTTTTTGGATCGCCGCTCTCCTGCTCGTCCTCGCGGGAACCGCGGCCCATGCTCAGACAGCGAGCATTGCCGGCGTGATCACGGACGCGAGCGGCGCCGGCGTACCGAACGCAACGGTAAACGCCACGAACCTCGCAACCCAGGCCGCACGCACTGCTACCACCGATCCGAACGGCGCCTATGCGATTCCCAATCTGCCGGTCGGCCGCTACGATGTCAGCGTCCAAAAGAAAGGCTTCACCACACTGAGCTTCCAAGGCGTTCAGCTAACGGTTGCGCAAAACCTCACGCTGAGTGGAACTCTCGCAGTCGGAGTGATTACACAATCCGTTGAAGTTTCCGGAAGCTCTGTTCCCACGGTCGATATGGCTAACGCGCAGATCAGTAACGTCGTCGATCATAGACGTATTGTGGACCTGCCGCTGATCACGCGTGACCCTTATCAATTGGTTCTGCTTTCCCCCGGAGTCGAACAAACCGCCAGTTCGCTCGGAGGATTTTCGGTAAACGGGCAACGCGAACGGAACAATAACTTCCTGCTGGACGGCGTCGACAACAACGATGCCTCGGTTCCGGGCATACCGGGCGGAATCAGCACGATCAATCCGGATTCTACTCAGGAATTCCGCGTCATCACCAACAATTTCCTTCCCGAATTCGGCCGCAATTCCGGCGCGATCGTAGATATCGTCACGCGCAGTGGATCGAACCAATTTCACGGCGACCTCTATGAGTTCAACCGCGTGAATGCTTTGGCCGCGCGCGATTACTTCAATCCCAAGCCCGATTCGCAGAATCCTTTCGTGCGCAATCAATTCGGCGCTTCACTTGGCGGCCCCATCGTCAAGAACAAAACGTTCTTTTTTGTGAATTCGGAGTGGGACCGCTTCCGTACGACACTCACGAACCAAGCCGTTGTGCCGACCGCAGCCTTTAAGAGCGGGATTTTCACCGACGACGGGCAGCAGATCGATCTGGCGAGCCCAGCTTCGCCTAACAATGCGCTGGGGCTGCCGCTCGATCCCACGATGCAAAAGATCCTGGCGCTCTATCCCGATCCGAACGGGCCGGCTGTCGATAGCATTCGCGGCATTTACTACTTCCCCTCCGGCACGCCGGTCAATACAGCCAACGTGAACTTCCGCCTGGATCAGCATGTCGGCGACAAGTACAGTTTTTTCGCCCGCTATATCTATAACGGTTTCACATCCGGCAACGATTTGAATGAAATACTTCCGGGAA
>JBOGMI010000490.1:0-10828 GCA_050746645.1 Bryobacteraceae bacterium
CCGAGGGCGACATAAAGGTCGCGGGGATCGGTTTGAAACTCAGCCTGCATTCTTTCCACCGTGAGCCTGGCGATTTCTCCGGCAGCGCCGCGCCAGCCGGCATGCACCGCCGCAATCGAGCGCCTGCGGCAATCGAGCGCCAAAATCGGCACGCAATCCGCCGTCCGCACGCCGATGCTCCTGCCCGTGCAATCGGTGATCAGCGCATCGCCTTCGGGTTCGCCGCCGCGCAAGCCGTTGGCGTTCACCACGCGATTCGAATGGATCTGCTTCAGCGTGATATTGGCCTTGGGACTGGTCAGCCGCGTGCCAAAACCGTGCTCTTGCCAGACAAATTCCTGGAACGCGTCGCAGCGGTAAATGCCATCCGGGCTCAGGCGAAAGGAGTTATTCACGGGAATTTCTATTGTGAGACAATTTCCGCCCCGGCTTGTTTCCCCGATTGCGCCGGCAAACCCGCTCGATACCAGTCCAGCGTGAGCCGGAGGCCTTGCTCAAACGAAAAACGAGGCTGGTGCCCCAACTCCCGCACAGCGGCTGCGGTATCGGCCTGCGAATGGCGCACATCGCCAGCTCGCGACGGCCCATATTTTGGCGGCAATTGCACGCCCTCGATTTTCTGCAGTAGTTCCCAGGTCTGATTCAGCGTGTACCGGTTGCCATTCCCCGCGTTGAACACCCTACCCGAAACGCCCTCCGCCCGCGCGGCTTTCAGCACCAGAGCCACCACGTCCGCTACATAGGTGAAATCGCGCGATTGCTCCCCATCGCCGAAAATAGTCGGGCGGCGGCGCTCGTGCAGGCAGGTCATAAATATGGAAAGCACACCGGAATAGGGACTCGAGGGGTCCTGGCGCGGGCCGAACACATTAAAGAAACGCAGCGCGACGGTTTCCAACGCAAAGCATTCGGAGAAGACGTGGGCGTAGTATTCGCCGGTCAGTTTCTGCACGGCGTAGGGCGATTTTGGACGCGGAATCATCGTCTCGACTTTCGGCAGCGTTTCGGTATCGCCATAAGCCGAAGAAGAGGCGGCGTAAATCACACGTCCGGCCTTGCCCTCGCTCGCGGCGCGAAGCACGTTGAATGTGCCGTCGATGTTGGTCTCGTGGCTCGGAACCGGATGCAGGATCGATTTGGGAACCGAAGGCAGCGCCGCCAGGTGAAACACCCAATCCGCATTCGCAATCACCGGTGCGATGCGGTCGTAGTGGCGGATGTCCGCTTCGTGTATCGTAACGTCGTCCGCAACCTCCGCCAGGTTGTCCAGCTTTCCGGTGGACAAATTGTCGATCACATCAACCTGCCGGCCTTCGGCAAGCAACGCCCGAACCAGGGCCGATCCAATAAAACCGGCGCCGCCGGTGACCACGCATCGTTTCATATGGTTCGCAATTGTGCCGGCATAGCGGCGCGTAAAGTCCGCAGTGCGCCTCCGGCGATGTCCTCCGCATCGCGGCTGAAATCGAAGGCTTCCACCGAAACCCAGCCTGAATAGTTCATGTCCGCCAGCGCCGCCAGCACGCTCGGGAAATCGTAGCTGCCCATTCCCGGTTCGCGCCCATCGATTTCATTCACATGGACGTGTGCAATGTATGGAAAGTAGCGGCGAATCAGATCGGCGTGCGGCTCGATTTCATCCACGGCGTTGTGCGTGTCGAACATAGTCTGCACAGCAGGGCTATCGATCTGGCGCACAATCGCCACCGCCTCTGCGAGCGAATTCACCACGTCCGTCTGGTTTTTGGGCAGCGCTTCGAGCAGCAGCTTCACTCCGCGCGCTTCGGCACATGCGGCGGCTGTGGCAAGTTCCGCGGCAAGCACCGCGGCAGCTTCATCCGGATTCATTCCCTCCACCGCCGAGCGCTGTTTCGGCGATCCAAACACCATGACACCGCCGCCGAGATCCGCGCATAAATCCACCAACCGGTACACATATTCCCAAGTGCGCCGTCGCAGCAATTCGTCTCGCGTGGTCATATGCAGCCCGGGCGGAACGGTCAGGAGCCAATGCAGACCCGCCAGGTGCAGGCCCGATGCTTCGATAGCGGAACGGATTTCGCGCCGCCGCGTCGCGCTCAGCGCCGCCGGATCCGGCGCCAGCGTAAACGGAGCGATTTCGATCCCCGCATAGCCCAGCGCCCGCACGCGCTCGATGCCGTTTTCGACCCGGCCATGCTGGTAAACTTCGTTACAGATGGCAAACCGGAAACCCGCAGCCACGTTCCAAGTGTAGCGGGAACAACTTTTGCCTCACTGAGCCACTAACTTCTACCTGCCGGTCCAACACGGAAAATGAAGACTTCACCCGAGGCAGCCCAGGGGGATATCTCCACCAAAGCGGGGGAGCAACGCGCATCGCGCCTTGTTTTAATTTGCGGCGCAGTCGTCGTCGCGGCAGTCGCACTGTGTTACCTGCTCTTGTTCTGGAATCACTTCGCAGGATTGAGATCGGGAGACGGTGAGTTCGCCGGCGGTTCCTCGTTTCTGGCAGGGCTCCGGCCTTATCGCGATTATTTTACAGCCGCTACCCCTCTCACTGTCCTCAAGTCCGCGGCGGAATTATGGCTGTTTGGGAACGCCGAGATCGTTTCGCGGTTTTGCGGCGTCATCGAGCGCGCCATTCTGGGTGTGCTGGTCTATTTCTGGCTCGCACGCATGTTCCGCGCCAGTTACGCCGCTTTAGCCGCGATCGTCACCATCATCGTTTCGACCGGCGATTATGCCGACCCGCTGGCCTCCTACAATCACGACACGATTTTATTGGGCGTAGTCAGCGGGTTGCTTGCGAGTTTCTCACTCGACTCCTTGCGCTCAAGCCGAGCGGTGGCTCTGTTTGGAGCGTTTTCCGGACTAGCTGCAGGGCTCTGCTTTTGCACCAAGCAGACCATCGGAATTGGAATCACCTTTGCTGTGCCCGTAATTGTGTGCGGCTGTTTGTGGCGCCTCGAGAACCTCAGGAAATCCGCCATCTTCCTGGCCGGCTTCTGCTTGGGTTGGGTAGTTGCCGTGGGTTCGATGCTGCTGTGGCTAGCCAGTTTCGGCGCGGTACGCAAATGCCTGAACGACATCTTCTTTCGCGGCCCGTCCGCGAAAGCTTCGCACCCAAGCGATTTTTGGTGGCGCGAGATTTACTTCCTAAAGATCGGACTACGGTCCTTTATCTACGCCTGTGTCGTATTCGTGCTCTCCTGGACGGCAGTACGCGCTTCAGCGCGAAATTCCCAACCGCTTTCCCAACCACTCAAGCGGCGGTTTCGTCCCTTGCTTTGGATTCTGCTGCTCGGCGTGATCGCGGTAGTGATCGGTGCGCTTGCCTCCTACGGCGGCCTCGGAGCCGATGCCGCCGGCAGTTTCGGCGTCCAACTGGATCGCATCAACCGCTACATGCTCGTTCCCTCGATCTACTTCACGTTCCTGGCGTCCGCTCTTTGGGTGCTCTTTTTCGCATTTCTTTGGCTTCGTGGAAGGCTCTCCAGGCGCGGGGCGCAGTTCTTGCTCTTCGCGGCCGTCTCCTTCTGCGTTGCGTTCATGCTGTCGCTGTCGTTCCCGGTCTTCGAAGCCATGATGGTCCCCGGATTGGGATTGTTTGTGGCTGCCTTGCTCGACCAATGGAAACGCTGGCGAAAACTGGTGATCTATGGCGCATGCGCGCTCCTCGTTGCAGCCGAGACTTACGCAAAATTAGGCGAGCCGTTCGGCTTCGGAGGAATCAACGAACCGCCTGTACGCACGGCAACAGCCGTATCCTCGTTGCCTCAGTTGAGGGGCTTTGTTCTTCCCAAGAAGATCATGGATTTCGTGGACCAAACGCTCCTCATCATTGAGGCCAACACAAAACCCGGCGACAAGATCTTCACCTATCCGGAAATGGGTTTATTCTACGGCCTGTCCGGCTTGACCTGCCCCACGCGCACCTGTTCCCACAACATCGACGTGGTAGACGATGCCTTCGCCAGGAGCGAGGCCAAGCTCCTGCTGCGTAGGCCGCCGGCGGTCTTGATCTGGTACGTGGAACCTGAGGCCGGGATCGAAGCGGCAGAAGCGGTATGGCGCCACGGACATCGCAGCGGACAGCGCGCGATCATTGCAGCCGTTCAGCAGTTGGCGCAAAGATACCGTTTGGCCGGATCCTTTGTGCTGCCCCCGAACGGCTATCTCGTGAAGGTATATGTCCGGCCGAAAACGCCGGCCGGCGCTTCCCCGGGAAAACAGGACTCCCTGTCCCAGACTGGTACCGTACACAGAGATCAATCCTGGTTGCGATTTTTCTAAAGCAAGCTGCGGGCCGGGAAATTGTTATACTCGGATCATCCATGGTGTACCTGGTCACAGCGATCCACATCTTCTTATGTTTGTTCCTGATCGTCGTTGTTTTACTGCAAAGCGGCAAAGCGGCGGATCTCGCCGGAGCTTTCGGCGGGATGGGATCGCAGACGGTCTTCGGCCCGCGGGGAACGGCGACGGTGCTCTCCAAGGGGACCGCAATTGCGGCTACGCTGTTCCTGATCACCTCCTTCACGCTGGCGGTCATGTCAAACAAAGGAGCGGTGAGCACAAACAGCGTCCTGGCAAACCATCCTGCTCCGGTCACGCAAGTGCATCACGCGCCGCCGCCGGCCAAACCGCACAGCGCGCCCAAGAAGTAGAATTCGGTTCTATCGCAAAGCGGAGATGGCGGAATTGGCAGACGCACTAGCTTGAGGTGCTAGCGGGTAACACCGTGGGGGTTCAAGTCCCCCTCTCCGCACCAAATAACTGGCTTCCGTATCAATAAGATACGGGAGCCATTTTCGTCTGTGCCTAAAATGTGCCCAAGAGTCTTTCACTTGACCGAGCTTCACAATAGGTCTGTGCAGGACGCATGAACTTGTGCAATACTGATTGTGAACAGTGTTTCGGTGCCTAGCGGTATCCGATGCGGACCGACCCTTTAGGGAAGGGAATGCTCCAGAGTTGCGGCTTTGAGATCCGATGGCCTCATATAGGCCCTGCGATTCCGGTTTCGACTGGAAACGCTGTGGTTGGCAGGCAGTAATGCTGGCCAGACCGACCGGCTGGGACGTAGGTTAGAGTGACCGAAACTGTTCAAGATATTGGCCGCAGCGCTACTCGATAGGGCTGCGGCATCCTTTTTTCGGCTTACTTTCCGGGACGCACATAGTCGTTTGGGTAAACGTTCGCGTGAGTGGCATCGACGGTAATGCACCCCAAACGCGAACAACGAAACTTCACACCTTTAATTCTCTGCCCCTTTTCTAACTGGACATCGTGGTGGAAGCCTTCTTCAAGTGGTGCGCCAAACCTGAACATTGTTTTAAGGTTGTGTTGCAGATACCGTAGTTCCTCTTCCAGCAGAACTGGGGGCGTCAGGCCGTGGGACTCAGACGGCCTAGCGCATGGGAAAACGAGCTTTCGAGTATCCCGAAAAATCTCCTTCCTTTCGCCGCCGCGAAGGAATTCTGGTAGATCCTCACTATCGAACCAGCGAAGGAGTTCCCGATCGGGATACGGGTCAGCCCAAGATCGTGTCTCGCGGGTCAGTTCGACGAAGAATTCTCTGATTGGACCCGATCTTCCCTCGAAGTTTTCGGGCGGAAGCAAAAGCGATTCGGAAGACCTGCGGCTCTTCACTCTAGGCTGGACAATTTCTTGAAAATCACGACTGACGATCGTCATTGCGGCCTTGACGGCCTCGAAGCAGTACTTGAGCGCGTGGCGGCATTGACGGCCGTCAATAAACTCCGCCAACTTCCGCATTGAAACCGGGAATACGCAGAAATCCAAAGCTGTGAGCAACAGGTCTTGGTCTTGGGCTGGAACATACAACAGGAAAATTGAACGCGGATGCGGCTCCGCAGTTGGCTTATTCTTCATTCGTCGATCGATGAATTTGAGAGCCACGCGGAGCAACGCGTCGATATTCGATTGCGGGTAGAGTTTGCCATCCTTACTCGATGCAGGAACGGCGTGGACGCGCACGCTACCTTTGTATGCTGTGGCCAAGAAGTTTTCGGTGGCGTTCACGACTTCTTTTGGCAGACCCGCGAGAAGGTAAAGATCAGTGGGTCGTGCCGCGACAGATGGTGCACGAGGCAATACGCGTCGGTTGCGCACACTATTTCATCCTAGCCAGCGCTTGAGCAATATCGGCGGGTATCACGAGTGCGCGCGCGACATCGGGGGTTTGTGCCGCGAGTAGGCGATCGAGTGCATTCGGACTCTTCGATTCCGACGCGCCGTCTTGGTCGTGAGGGAAAAATTGTTCAACTCGGAGGTCATGCTTGAGACACCAGTTCTGGATGGAGGTAGCAAGCGCGAGACGGTCCTCCGCCCTTAATGCATTCAGTTTTTCGAGCCGCAAACCTGGCCGACGATACTCTTCGTCCACGAGAATCCAGTTTGAGGGCTGATCAACAGGTATTGTCTTAATAAATCTGAAGGGGCGAGTCCTCGATACATAAACGGGAGTCCCCTGTGGCGTCTCGATGCAAAAACCCAGCAAGATGGGCCACGCTATTTCTTCCAAGCGAACTTGCGGTGTCTCATTCATCGAGCGCTTGGCTATCGCCTCCTGTACTTTCGGCAGAAATTGGGTGGGAGTGACGGTGATGAACGCCGGCGATTTCGGATCGCGGAGAATATGGAGCCCGAGTTCCGGCATCTGCTCGATCAGCTGCTTTAGGCTACGATTGCTCCTTTGCTCCGGCCACAGATCCTGTTTTTCAAGCAACGTGCCGAGCTGGGACAGCAACAGTGGTCTATCTGCATTGGCAGCGTAATGCTGATCCACCAAGTCTTTCAGACGCTCTGCAAATTCATTGGCCGGTAACGGCATCTCTCGATTCTATCGATATTCGGTATCGGTATCCGTGAGTGCCTTAAGTCGCGTCTATCGGGACCGACTGGTACCGGACCCTTGAAGCGATTCACAAGATGCAGGTGTGAGCAAGTCCCCCTCTCCGCACCAGAAACAAAATCAGGAAATCAGCTAAGCCGTAGACGGCGGAGATAATTATAGCTGGTTTTTATGGCATCCAGCGGCGAACCGTCGCAGCGGTCCTGTTCCACGAAAATGTGCTTCGCACCCGCCTCGTGCACATGGGCAAAAATGCGCCGCCAGTCGATGCGGCCTTGGCCCACCGGCGCGAACGGATTTACTGCCGCGCCTGGAGCGCGATCCGGGTCTATCTTTACGCCTCGCTTCATATCTTTGATATGAAGCAGTGGGAAGCGGCCGGGATACCGGCGCCAGTATGTCAGCGGATCTTTGCCTGCGTATGTTACCCAAAAGATATCCATCTCCATCTTTAGCAGCTTCGGATCGCAGCGCGCAAGCAGGATATCGTACCCATCGGTGCCATCGATGCGGGCGAACTCGTGGAAGTGGGCGTGGTAGCAAAACTGGATTCCGGCTTTTTGTGAAACGCTGCCGCATTGGTTGAAAAAATCCGCTATGCGCTTCCAGGTGTCCGCACTAAGAAGCCGATTGTGACCCACTACAAGATACTGGACGCCGTAATTGTGGGCGGCATCGACCTCTCTCTTCCAATCGTCAAGCGTTTTTGGATAGGCAAAATATCCGCTGGGCGCGGTGAGCCCGGCGGCGCGCAGGTCCTGAGCCAGGAGCGCCGCCTTCAGGGACTGCGAAATTTCCACTTCTTTGTAACCCACCGAGGCGACCTGCTTCAGTGTGCGCGCCGGATCTTTCGCAAAGAGTTTACGGACTGTGTAAAGCTCAAGCCCAATCGGTCCGGGCCACGCGAGGCGTCCCGCGGCCCAGGCGTTATTGGCCGCCACACTTCCAATTGCACCGCCAAGCGCTGTTCCAAGAAACTCTCGTCGATTCACAATAGGTTCCTGTCTTGAATCATTACCGTCACGCTGCTTTAAGCATAGGGCATGCAGCAAAACCACCGTCATCGCTTAAGTCCCAAGCCGATAATTACCGGCGGCTGCTCTTGTTCGAAGCGGAGGGTCGTATACGGCGATTTCGCCACGGCTGCATTTCGCCAGCGTGCGCAGAGGGCTGCGGCGCACAAAGCAGCGACAATCCAGGCGTATTGGGCCGGGTCCGCAAGCGCCCGAAGTTCGGCTAGCGCCGCCCAATAGATGATATTTAACCCAAGCAGCATACAAACGCAGAACGTAATGTGAAGGTTGGATCTGCCGGGAAGATAAGAACAGGTGAAGGGGATTTTTGCGAAGCCATACAGGCAAACTTCGGCAAGAATGACGCCGAGAAGCCCGAGAACGGAAAGATGCTCAATCGCCGCGCGCCAGGGCCAAAGCCAGAGAAAAACGATGGCAAACCCGGCCCAAACGGGAGCTACGGCGAGCACGAGCATGGCCCGCCGGCTCGCTGTCAGATATCCCGGCATGGCATGAAGTTGCGTGATGCGGAAAATCCAATTAGCAGAAAGTTCGACCGGCATCGCAAAAACGATGCGGACGCCCAGCATCCAAAAGCAAAGCATCACGAAGCTCGAAGCCAGGAAGGGAAGGCTTACCTGATGCCAGGGATCGGCTGCCGCAAGCTGCTGCGCAACCGGTCCTTTCCAGGAAGCAATCAGAACGGCGAATCCGATTCCCGCATAGAATGCGAGAATCAGGCGATGGCGGCGGCTGCGGCACAGCGTGCGAATGCTGAACTGCACGACCGCCGTTGCGAGCGAATTGCCAAAGCGCGGCAGCCAGGACAAACCGCGAACGCCGGGCAGAATATCCGGTTCTTCGGCGATCTTGCGCAGAATGCGAAAGTAGCAAAGCGCATATGCGAATACGGCTCCGCAGACGGCAATGGCGAGGCCGATCAGCGCGCGGCGCGCCAGCGGCGCAAGCATGGGATGCATCGATCCATTCAACTGCTGGAAAAGACCCAGAAACCAATAAGACGGGAGCCAATCGGGTAGCCGATGGCTGTTCAGCGGCGGCTGAAGGAAGTACGCGCAGATCAAGAGGCAAAGCGCGGCCATTTGCAGAAAGGCCGAGAGACGCAGGAACAGCCGGCGCCGCAGTTGCGCCGCGATCCCTTGCACAGTTAGGCTGCAGCACAAGATGAATGCGCCGGAGGCGAACATGGTGATCCAATAGGCGGCAAAGGTTCGGTAGAGATCCGGCGAGAGTAGCCAATCCAGAATGCCGCTGCTTCGAGGAGCCAGCGCGAACGGCAGCAGAAGGCCTGGAATGCCATTGAACAACACAACCGCGTAGCTCAGGGCCGCGGCCAGCGATGCCAGTTTGGCAAGGAATATCGTTTTTGTCCGGACGGGCAGGGGCGCCAGGACAAAAACATCGTGGCGGCTGGGGAACATGGAATCCCAGCTCAGCACGGCGAATATGCCCACCACCAGCATGGTTGTGGCGAGCACCATGTGCTCCGCCGGCCAGGCGGAGACCAGCACCGCTTCGCGCGGCTTGTGGCCATTGCCGATGCCGAAAAGCATGATCGTAAACCCGAGGCTGACAAATACGAGGATGGCCGCGATCTGTCCCAGAAGTTTGCTCGCGTCGCCTTGCGCATGCGCCGAAAGCAGTTCACGATCGACCATGCGGAAAAGAAACTCGCGATAGAGGACGCGAAACTGGCGTTTCTCCATGGCGCCTACGCCTGAATCAAGTCTGCGATTTCACGGGAAATCGCCGCCGTGTCCTGCTTGACCGCGAGCTGGGCAAAGATCTCTTCCAACGTGGGCAGCGACATCAACCCGCGCAGCCGCTCAATCGAGTCGTCGGCAACCACTTTGCCGCGATACAAAATCACCACGTGCGACGAGACGCGCTCCACCGTGTCGAGTTCATGCGAACTGAACAATACGGTCTTGCCGCGTGCCGCCAATTCCCGAACAAGGCTGCGCAGGACGAGCGCGGAGGCTACATCGAGCCCCGAGAAAGGTTCGTCGAGCAGGAGCAGATCGGGATTGTGAAGCAGCGCGGCCGAGAGCAGCACTTTCTGCCGCATGCCTTTCGAATAAGACGAGATGGGCACGTGCCGGTCCTCGTGAAGCGAAAACAGCCGCAGCAGTCCGTCGATGCGCCCGGCGGCGGTCCGCGCGGGCAAATCCCGCAGTCGAGCCACCATGCTCAGGTACTCCAGGCCGGTGAGATGGGAATACAGGTGCGGTTCTTCGGGCACGTAGCCCAGACGCTGTTTGTACGCGATCGGGTCGCGCTGGATCGGCTCGCCGCCGAACAAGATGTCGCCCGAGCTCATTTCGATGAGGCCGGTGATCATCTTCATGGTGGTGGATTTTCCAGAGCCGTTCGGTCCGAGATAGCCGGTGACCTCTCCGGCGCGCGCGCAAAAGCTGACATCGTCGACGGCCACGATGCCGCGGAACTGTTTAGCGACCTGTCGGAGTTCGAGCATCCTACCCTATGTAGAATACTGTCTACAAAACCCGTTGTCAAGTAGCATGCTACATAGGTATAATCGTTCCGTGGCAACCGAGCCGAAACTCTCGCATACCTCGGCGATGATTCTCCAGGCGATCGATGCCGGAACCGTCTACGGGTTCAGCCTGATGGAAATGACCGGACTGCCCAGCGGGACGGTTTACCCGGCGCTGCGGCGGCTGGAACGGGACGGCCTGATTCGTTCTCAATGGGAAAGCCAACGCATAGCGGATGCGGAGCAGCGCCCTGCGCGCAAGTATTATAAGCTCACACGTACAGGCCGGGCGGTGTTGGAAGCATCGCAAAAGCGCTATCCGCTGCTTGCAAAGATGATTCCGTCCGGAGAGGAGGGCAGATGATGATTCTGCGCCTCGCCGCGCTGCTCGGTCCATCGGCAGAGCGCTCGGAGTGGACCAGGGAATGGAATTCGGAA
>JBOGMI010000491.1:0-2160 GCA_050746645.1 Bryobacteraceae bacterium
CCCACTCCCGCCCAACGGCCGGGCCTTCGTATTCCGCGCGCGGGCGAATCAGCCGGTTGTGGCTGTATTGTTCCAGCACGTGCGCGGTCCATCCCGCCATGCGGCTCACGACGAAAATCGGCGTGAACAAATCCACCGGAATACCGAGCGAATAGTACGTAGATGCGGAATAGAAATCGACGTTCGCATTCAAGCCCTTCAGATCGTGAACCGCGCGCTCGACCCGCGAGGATTTTTCATAAAGCTCCGAGTGCCCGGTGCGCCGCCCCAGCTCTTCGCTCATCTTCTTCAGATGAATCGCTCTCGGATCAGCCGTGCGATAGACGCGGTGCCCGAATCCAGGAACCTTGACCTTGTTTTCGAGATCCTGCTTCACCCGCTCCACCGCATCCTCAGGCGTGCTCGTCGAAAGCAGCAGCTTGATCACGGCTTCGTTGGCGCCGCCGTGCAGCGGCCCTTTCAGCGCACCGATCGCCGAGGTCGCGGCGGAATAAATATCGGAGAGCGTGGCCGCCGTCACGCGCGCCGCAAATGTGGACGCGTTCAACTCGTGATCCGCGTGCAGAATCAGCGCGACGTCGAACACGTGTTGGATCACATCGTCCGGCCGCTTGCCCGTCAATGTGTACAGAAAATTCGCCGCGTATCCGAGTTTCGAGTCTCCCGCGACAATCGCCTTGCCGCTGCGCAGACTGTTGAAGCTGGTGACAATGGTAGCCGCGCGCGCCATCAGCTTCACGGCTTTCGTCTTGTTCGCTTCTTCGGAATTGTCAGCGGCGAGCGGGTCGTACAGGCTGAGCATGGACACCGCCGTGCGCAGCACATCCATCGGAGCGGCTTTCGGTACGCTCTTCAGAAAATCCAGCACCGGCGCGGGCAGTTCGCGCTCGGCAACCAGCGCCGCTCTGAGCTGCTCCCGCTCGCTCCGGTTCGGCAGCCTGCCATGCCAGAGCAGATAGACGACTTCTTCAAAGGTCGCGTGATCGGCCAGTGTATGAATGTTGTAGCCGGAATAACTGAGAATTCCTTCTTTTCCGTCGATGAAGCAGATCTTCGAAGACGTCGCAATCACGCCTTCGAGCCCCGCGCCAGCGGTCGCTGTAGCCATAGATCGAATCAGGTGCTCCCGTCTTTGATTCTATCTCCTCACGTGGCGCACGCACTTCTGCGTGCCGCGTCGAGACTCGTCTCGACGCCCTGCTCCGCCACACTATAGAGTGGAACTATGCGCATTGGGGAAAGCCTGATTCGCGACATCCGATACGGTTTCCGCCTGCTGCGAAAAACGCCGCTCGTCGTAGCCGTCGCCGTGCTTTCGCTTGCCCTCGGCATCGGCGCGAACACCGCGATCTTCACCCTGATTAACGCCATCATGCTCCAGTCGTTGCCAGTGCGCGATCCGGCGCAGTTGGTGTTGTTCAATGACGCCATTTTCACCGGAACGTACAGCGGCAACACGCCCGCGAACTACGAGTTTTCCTATCCCTTTTGGAAATATCTCAAGGCTAGCGACGACTCCTTCGCGGAACTATGCGCATTCCGTCAGGGAAATGATCTCGTGATGATGCATCTGGCTGCGTCGAGGAGCAACGCGCGCCAGGAGCGAGCCTCGGTGCATCTGGTCTCGGGAAATTATTTCAACGTTCTTGGCGTGGGAGCCGCTGTTGGCCGCGTCCTCACTCCAAAAGACGATACGGTCAGCGCGCCCCGCGTCGCCGTGATCAGTGATCACTATTGGCGCGAGCGGTTCCATCGCGACAAGGCGGTCATCGGCAAAACAGTGGTTCTGAACGGAACCGCCTTCACTATCGCCGGCGTAGCGGCGCCGGGGTTTTTCGGTGAGCGAGTCCAGACCGCTCCCGATTACTGGATTCCGCTCTCCTTTCAGCCGCAAATCCTGCAGCGCAAGTCCTGGCTTGCCAGCCAAGACGAATACTGGCTGAACTTCATGGGCCGGCTCAAACCGGGTCAGACCATGCAAAGCGCGGATGCGTCTGTAGACATTCGCCTGCACCAGTTCTATACCCAACTGGCCGGATCGCATCTTTCCGCATCGCTTCAGCGGAAAATCGAGAGCATTCACGTCGATCTGAAACCGGGCGGCGACGGGATCTCCGGGTTGCGTGCTCAGTATTCGCAGCCGCTGCACATTCTCATTGC
>JBOGMI010000492.1:0-2755 GCA_050746645.1 Bryobacteraceae bacterium
GTGTTGGCGTACATGGGAACCGGGTACTGGGCTTTGCCCGCCGCGGCAACCTGATTGACGTAGAGGCCATAATGCCAGGCCATGAACATCTCGTCCGCATTTGAGCCGAACACTTCGGACCATGTGCCCGAGGTCTTGTCGCCGGCCGCATCCCAAATCTTCTTGAACTGCGGAAAGAGTGAGTTTTTATGCTGTTGGATGTAGTTCAGGAGTTTCGCCGGAACCGCGCCGTTGAAAGCTTGGTTCGCGGCGGGCGAGCGGTCGCGCGAATCGCCGAGCACGCCCACTTCGTTCTCCACCTGCATCATCAACACGGTGTGAGCCTGCCCGTCGACTTCGCGGATGTGTCGCATCAGCGCGGCAAAGGCGGTCTTGTCGGCTTCGAGCGTGTTCTTTCCAAACGTGCTGAGAATTTCGGCTTCCTTGCCGCCTTTCTCAATGACGCGCGGAAAGCGCTTAGTATCTTTCTTCACCCAGAGCGGCGGATAACTCGAAAGCCCGTTCTTCCAGCTCCCGAACCAGAGAAACACGATGTGCAGATGATTCCGGCGTGCCTGATGGATCAAGCCATCCACCAGAGAGAAATCGAATTGGCCTTCCTTGGGTTCAAGCAGTTCCCAATAGACGGGCACGAATACCGTGTTCAGAGGAATGGCCGCAAGGCGCGGCCAGACCGTGCGCATGTAATCGAGACTGGAGCCGCTTGAATTGTGCACTTCGGCGCCGAGCATCAGAAGCGGCTTGCCATTCACGATAAGCTGCGTCGCCGTGCCGTGCTTTTCGAGATGCGGGATGCCTGCATTTGCGGCCTGCGCATTCCCCAGAAACGAGGCGCCGAACAGGCAGAGCGAGCATGCCAAAACAGAACGAATCACTGGGTAACCTCTCCGATACGATGTAATATCACAATCGCCGCGTCGTAGTCGCCGCGGAGACGGAGATGCACTCCCGCTTGCATCAGATATGCGCCGCTCAGCTCGGCTGCGCTTTCGAGTTTTCCATCCGGAGCCGCCAGCTTGTACAGAGCGTCTTTGTCGAGGCCGCGAAGGCGGATCGCCGGCGCGGGACGGTTAAATTCCTGCGAATGCCGGTAGCCGAACAAGACCGCCTCCTTGCCGCCCTGTGAGATATATTCCTTTGCGCTCACATCATGGGTCCAGGGAGAGCGCAGACGGTAGACATCGCCGAACTGAATGGTCTTGCGGATGCGCTTGTAGAGCGCAATCATCTTCGTTGCGGTCTGATTCTGCTGCGGCGTCCATTTATTCAAATTCGCTCCGATGCCGAGCGCGCCTTGCATGGCGACCAGGAAACGATATTCGAGCGAAGTGCTGCGGCCGTTCATGTTGGGCACGCCGGTGACCCAATCCGACATCACCTTGGGAGCGAAGGCTTGCGAAAAGCCGTATTGGATGTGCAGGCGGTCGAACGCTTCGGTGTCATCGGAGGTCCAGAATTCATCGACATAGCGCAGGATGCCGAGATCGACGCGGCCGCCGCCGCCCGAGCACGATTCAATCTCCAGATTCGGATGCTTCTCGCGCAGGCGGTGCAGGATGTCGTAAAGGTTTTGCACGTACAGGACCCAGAGCTTCTGTTCGTCTTTGGGCGCCACTTGCGGCCAGCCCGGCTCGGCGAAGATGCGGTTCATGTCCCATTTGAAATAGCGGATGTTGTATTTGGTCGCCAGCCGATCCAGGGTGTCAAAGACGAACTTTTTCACGTCGGGCCGCGCGAGGTTGAGCACAAGCTGATTGCGTAACTCACTGCGCGGGCGGCCTTTGAAGTTGATCACCCAGTCCGGATGCTTGCGGTAGAGATCGCTGTCTGGATTCACCATCTCGGGCTCGACCCAGAGGCCGAAATCCATCCCTAAGTGATTGACGTAGGCGATAAGCGGCGCAAGACCGTGCGGAAATTTCTTCTTGTTGACGTACCAATCGCCAAGGCCGGCATGGTCGTTGTTGCGTTCACCGAACCAGCCGTCGTCCATGACGAACAACTCGACACCGAGTTTGGCGGCCTTGTCGGCAAGCGCTTCCTGGCTCTTTTCGTTAACGTTGAATTCGGTGGCTTCCCAGGAGTCGTAAAGCACGGGGCGCGGGCGCGCTTTCAGGCCGTGAGGTTCGATCTGCGCAAGCTCCAGATGGTGCAGCAGGCGCGAAGCTTCGCCCCTGCCATGCTCGGCAAAGCCGCCGTAGAAGACGGGAGTCTTGAGCGATTCGCCCGGGTTCAGCGGATAGGAAAAATCGAAGGTGTTGTAGCCGCCCACGACGCGCACCTGGCGATAGGGCGTCTGTTCGATGGCGATGCGCCAGTTGCCGCTCCAGGCGAGAGTGCCGAACCAGACCCGGCCGTGATCTTCGGATGCATTGCCTTTGTCGATTGCAAACCAGGGGCTGAAATTGTGACCGGTGTGGCCGAGCTTGCTATCGAGTACTTTGATGCCGGGGAGAATCGGGACGCGGTGGATTTGGTCTTCCGCAGCCCAGCGGCCGCTTAAATAGGTCAGGCGGTATCCGGAGCCGTGCGGCAGATTCCAGACTGCCGATTGGGCGCTTTCGACCGTCATCGCTTGAGACATGTGGTTCTCGATTGTGGTCCAGCGGGCGATGATGCCGGTCGCCGGATAGACGCGATAGTGGAGCGTGACGTCGATGGGATCGCGGATATCTTTGAGCTTGATGTCGAGTTGGTTGCCTTCGAGGTGCTGGCTTACATAGCGCAGCACAAGGTCGCGATCGCCGTCGGCGCG
>JBOGMI010000493.1:0-1411 GCA_050746645.1 Bryobacteraceae bacterium
TTCCGGATTTAATCTTGTCCGACGTGATGATGCCGGAATGGGACGGCTTTCAACTGCTGGAAAAGCTGCGCGAGAATCCGGCTACTCGCTCCATTCCCGTGGTATTTCTTTCGGCAAGAGCCGGAGAAGAGGCCAGCGCCGAAGCCAGAGAAGCGGGTGCGGACGATTACGTCGTCAAACCATTTACTGCACGCGAGCTGCTGGCCCGGCTGCGCGGCACGCTGCTCATCCGTCGCGAGCGCCGCCATGCGGCCGAGCAGTTGAATCAGATCTTCGCCCAGGCGCCAGTAGCTATCTGCATCCTCCGCAAACCCGATTTCGTTTACGAGCTGGCCAACTCGTTCTACCAGCAGTTTCTGCCCGGCCGGCAGATCGTCGGCCGCAAGATCGCCGATGTCATCCCGGACATGCCGCAGAATGTCTGGGACGCGTTTCATCAAGTTACTGAAGAAGGCCGGCCTTTTGTGGCCAACGAATGGCTCATCCCCTTCGATGCCAATGGCGATGGCCAGGCGGAGGACCACTGGTTCAATGTCTTGTATTATCCCCTGCGCGACTCGGCAAACCGCATCGAAGGCATGGTCGCGGTAGCGTTCGAGATTACTCAGCAGGTGCAAGCTCGCAAGGAAGTGGAACGCATCAACCGGCAGTTGGAGGAATTCGCGTACGTCGCGAGCCACGATCTGCAAGAGCCTCTGCGCATGGTGAATTCGTTCAGCCAACTCCTGGTAAAACGTCTGGAGAGCGGCAGCCCCGAAGAACTACATAAGTATGCGGACTTCATCGGAAGCGCCGCCCACCGCATGCAGCAGTTGATTCAGGATCTGCTGGCCTTTGCGCGTACGGCCTCCAGCGGCGCCGAGGAGTTGCAGCCGGTACCGCTAAGAGTTCCTCTCGACAGCGCGCTCGCGATATTGCAACCCGACATCCGCAAAAAAGAGGCGCGGATCGAAATCGGCGATCTGCCGGTTATCTTGGGCGAAGAGACGCAGCTCACGCAATTGTTCCAGAACCTGCTCTCAAATGCGCTGAAATACGCCAGGCCGGATGTAAGTCCAATTGTGCAGATAGGCGCGGAGCGGAACGGAAAGGAGTGGATCGTCTCGCTTCGCGACAATGGGATTGGGTTCAAGCAGGAATATGTAAGCCATATTTTTGGGCTGTTCAAGCGCTTGCATCGCAGCGAGTATCCTGGTACGGGACTGGGACTCGCGATCTGCAAGAGAATCGTCGAGCGCTGCGGAGGCCGCATTTGGGCAGAGAGCGAGCTGGGAAAAGGCGCGACTTTTTACTTCGCGCTTTTAGGGGAAAATGAAAACACTACGCGTGCTTCTGGTGGAGGATAACCCCGGCGATGTCGAGCTGGTGCGGGAGGCTTTGATGGCCCGCAAGCTGCCCTATATCATGGAGG
>JBOGMI010000494.1:0-9035 GCA_050746645.1 Bryobacteraceae bacterium
AGGCTGCCTAACACTTGTCATACTCGACTCCTCGCTCGACAAATGTCACGGGAAACGGGTACTGGCCGGTGGGCTTACAGACCGAGGTGTGGTCCGTTCCTTTGGGTGATCTCGTGCATTGAAGATCGTCCAGATACTTGTCAGGATCGACGACGAAGTCACGAGCGGCCCAGACGATGTGGGCTTTGAAGCATTCCAGATCCACCGCCTTCGACCACTCGTCCGTATACCGGCGGGCGGACGTGATGGCAGTCGCGCCGGGGGCGAGATCGAGTTTCGCGGCGCTGGCATGCAGCGCGGAAGACAGGATGGGCAAGCTGGCGATCACGCCCATCATGCCCGCAAGAGCTTCACCGCCTAACGCCGGCGCGAAGAGGCGCAGGTTCGCGACAAGGATGCCGTCCGGTTTCGGGGGCGCGGCGGTGCGTAGAGCCTCCGGAGTGCGACGCCAGGCAACCAGCGGCGCGTTCCGGTCCGCGGCGTGCAAAATAATCTTTCGAATCAGCACGCCTCCCTCGGAGTGGCCTACGAGAGTGAGCTGCCGATAGCTGAAGTCGCGCCGAATCGATGTCCCGCCGCTATCGAAAAGCGCCTGCGGGGGCTTGGGAAAGAGATCGTGGACGAAGTGGAAGAGGTCGAGGGCATTCTCTCCCACGCGGCGGAACATGCTGCGCCAGAAGTAGTCATAGAAGAAGAGATCCGATGTTTCCCACCAGGGCCCGGCGATGCGATCGTCATCCACCAGCGACAGGAAGTCGGTCCAGGTAGACCTTGCCTTGCCGCTGTAACCATGGACGAACACGACAGCTCTCGTCACCTCGTCAGCCGCTGCTTCCGAAAGAAGCGCGAAACTCTTCTTCGAGCCCGGCACAGAAGCGAATACGTGGCCGCGCAGCGCGGCTGGGGAACCAGTGCTCATGACTCCTCCCGTGCGGGCATTATAGCTGCTGCGATACCTCGAGCCTCAAGCAGAAGATGGCCGTTGAGCGCCGAAAGTCATCGAACGCCCGGACTTGCTATCAGGCGGCTTTTGCGGTGCTCACGGACTCGCGGATGGCCTGGCGAGCGAGATTGGTGGCGCGGACGCCTTCGAGATAGCCCTCAATAGCGGAAATTGAAAAATCGAAGCCAAATGCGGCCGGGTCGAAGGGCTTGTTGTCGCGCTTGGCGGCGAGATAGAGTTTCGAGGCCATTTCCAGGTCGTGCTGTTCCTTTTCGATGCGCCGTTTCTGGAGCTCTTTTAGCTCGGCGGTATCTTTTTCGCGTTGGCGGCGGAGGCGCGCTTCCTGGATGTGGAGGTTGCGGATCTGCTTTTCGTAGGCAAGGAAGGTTTCGAGCTCGATGAGGCCGGAGCGCGCGGCGGGATCTTCATGCTCGAACTGAGCGGCAAATTGAATGCGGCCGCGGGCGAAGATGGCCATTTCGAGAGCGAAAATACGCGGGCAGCGCCAGGCGTTATCGGCCAGCGATTGGGCGAGTTCGTGCTCGCACGGACCGACGGGCGCAAGTTCCTTCAGAAAACGCCGGACATGCTGTTCATACGCGGCAGCATCGTCGGTGGGGAGGAGCACGGTGCGGCCGGTGAGCCCGGTTTTGACGGCGTTGAGGGCGGACTTGGCCTTCCCTACCGGAGTGGACGGTCCGGTGGAGAGCTGAGCATTCTGTCGATTGGCATCGATTTGGGCTTGAGAGGTGGAGGTGCTCATAAGCTGCCAGAACGTAGCATGAGGAGGGGCGAAAACGAACTTTCCACATGTGGAAAAGTAGCGTAAGTAGATGAGGGGGAGGGAGAAAGATTTTTTTTCGAAGCCTGTCACTCACTTTGCGAAATTCGCGGCAGACCTGATGCTCAGAGGCTCTGGTTGACCAGGGAGCAGAGGGATTACCAATCCGCCGCGGGTTAGCAACCCAATGCCACTTAATTAAGAGTTCTCAAAACAAAATAAAGGAGTTAGTTCCGGTCGTGCGCGTCGATCTGGTGTTGTGGCGCACGCTTTAGCGTGCTGGAGCGAGCTTTAGCTCGCTCTGGCCAAGCGTGGGCTGAAGCCCACGCCAGCACGCTGAAGCGTGCGCCACAATTAAATCGGCAACTTAGCAGGAAGATCAGCTTAATTAAGTGGCATCGGGCTCAAAGCCTGCCCCATAAATTTTTGCAGGCGGCAAAGTAGCACAAACACCCATGACGTTTGCTTCCATCCCCGAAGCGATCGAAGATTTCCGGCAGGGCAAGATGCTCGTCGTCGTGGACGACGAGAACCGCGAAAACGAGGGCGACCTCACCATCGCGGCGGAAAAAATTACGCCCGAGGCGATCAACTTCATGGCCACGCACGGCCGCGGGCTGATCTGCCTGGCGCTCGACGCGGCGCTCTGCACCCAGCTCGGCTTGAAACCGATGTCGGCGGTCAACACAGCGCGGTTCGGCACGGCCTTTTGCGAAGCCATCGACGCCACCGAAGGAGTGACAACAGGCATCTCAGCCTACGACCGCGCGCAGACCATCAAAGTGGCGATCGATCCCAAGAGCCAGCCGCAGGATTTGGCCAGGCCAGGACATATTTTCCCTCTGCGCGCCCGAGAAGGCGGCGTGCTGGTGCGTTCCGGGCAAACCGAAGCGGCTGTCGATCTGGCGCGCATGGCGGGTCTTGCGCCGGGCGGCGTCATCTGCGAAATCATGAATTCGGATGGCACCATGGCGCGCGTGCCGGAGTTGCTCGAATTCTGCCACCGTTATGGCTTGAAGATGGTTTCGGTTGCAGATCTGATTCGCCACCGGCTGCAGACGGAAAAGTTCATCGAGCGTGAAGCGAGCGGGCGGATTCGAACGCCTTGGGGCGAATTCCAGATCATCCGCTACATTGGCCGCATCGATAACGAATCGCATCTCGCGCTCGTGCATGGAGAGGTTTCCGGGAAAAAAGATGTGCTGGTCCGCGTACACTCGCACTGCGTTTACGGCGACGTTTTTCACTCTACCGATTGCGATTGCCACCAGTTGGTCGCGGCGGCGCTTCAGACGATTGCCGCCGCGCCTTGTGGCGTGCTGATCTACTTGCACCAAAGCGGTTACGGCGCCGAACAAATGCGCTCCGATGGCCGCAAAGAGATCCTCGCGCACCAACGCACGCCCTCTACTTTGCTCACGCCGGACGGGCAGCAGCCGCTACAGCACGAAGCCGGCGTGGGAGCGCAAATCCTCTGCGATCTCGGCTTATCTACGATTCACCTGCTGACCAATCATCCGCGCAAAGTGGTTGGGCTCGAAGGTTTCGGCATTCAGATTACCGAACAGATCGCATTCTCCGACGCCTTGCGCCCAACCTCATGAACCTGAGCCTTTCGCCCGGCTCTTTTCTTCCGCTTCCCTTGCACGTGCGCGTTTGTTGGCTTCTTCTTCCTCCTTCATCTTTTTAGGATCGGAAAGGCTTGGGGTGATGGTCATGCGCGTATTCCCCGCGCCGGTCCGGACGCCGGAGACATCCACGCCGATGGTTCCGTTCGATAGCGTCTGCTCAACCGGGTCGGCCGGATTTTCACCTTGGGGATGCGTGGGATATCCCAGCCCGCCGGCGCCGCCGGAACTGCCCGGCGCCCCAATATCGACGTCCCGGAACTCTCCGCCGTGGTCGCTTACTTCGCGTTTGTTAATGGGTTTATCTGTTCTTTGCTCATCTGCCATAACAATCTCTCCTCTTTAAGTCAGACTAACCACACTGGCGATTGATTTCGCATTTCGACTGCGCCGCAGACTGATAGGAAAGTACAATAGTCGCGTCAGATGCCTGTCATTCCGTTCCGGCTCCCTCGCTTTTATCCCATACTCGATACGGGCCTGCTGGCCGCACGCGAATGTCCTGCCATGCTGGCCGCCGAGGCGCTTATGGAAGGAGGAGCGGCCATTCTGCAATACCGGCACAAGAGTCTGTGGACGCAAGCGCATTTCGATGAAGCGGAACAGATCCGGGATCTTTGCCACGAGTCCGGCGTGTTGTTTGTGATCAACGACCGTGCCGATTTTGCGCGGCTGTTGGGGGCGGCTCTGCACCTCGGGCAAGAAGATCTGCCGCCGGCCGCCGCGCGGCGAGTCATCAGCGACGAAGTCATGGGATTTTCCACGCACAACCTCCTGCAGTTGATGCGAGCAGCGGAAGAGCCGGTGGAGTATCTGTCTCTGGGGCCGATTTTCACGACGGATTCGAAACTGCGTCCAGATCCCGTAGTGGGCCTCGATTGCCTACGCGAGCTGCGGCCGCTCACCGAAAAATCACTCGCCGCGATCGGCGGGATTCGGATGGAGAACGCGAAAGATGCGCTGGCGGCGGGCGCCAATTCGGTGGCGATCATCTCGGCTTTGTGGCAGGGCGAATCAAATAAGAAATCGATCCGCCGGCAAACGGAAGAATGGATTGAACTCTTGAACGACTGAAGCTTATGGGTACTCTCGATCTGTTCCGGATGTTGGCGCGCTATAACCGAATCGCCAATGAAACGCTCTATGAGAAATGCGCAGAACTGGACGACACCGAATACCGCCGGGAGCGCTGCGGCTCATTCGGCAGTATTCATGCTCTGCTGAACCACATCTTACTTGGCGATCGCATCTGGATGTCGAGGTTTACGGGCGGCGGCGCGACCACGCCGCCCCTTAACACGGTGCTATTCGATAGTTTTGGAGATCTCAGGTCCGCCCGCGTCGAGCAGGATGTGACCATCGAAGTCTTTTTTGAACAACTGACACATGATTTCTTAGCAAGATCGCTGCATTACGTAAATAGCCGGGGAAAGGAATGTTTGGAAATGCCTGCCGTCGCGGTGCTCCACTTTTTCAACCATCAGACCCATCATCGCGGCCAAGTGCATGTCATGCTCAGCCAGACGGCAGTAAAACCTCCTTCGCTTGATCTGCATCGGATTTTGAATCCGTAGAAAGAATTTCGCATCTACGTGGCACTCAAACCGGCAGCTTCGGGGTAAACTGTTCCACTATGCGGCATGCCAGGGGTTTTCAACGGGAATGCTCCAGATTTCAAAATCCTTCACGTTTCGCGTAACGACCTAAGACCATGGTGTTTCGCCGTTGCTGCAATCAGACCATCAACAACAGCAAGCGCAATGCCCTTAATCCGGGCAAAGCCCGCCATTGCGCCCCAAAGTTCCGCAACTGGCACATCGATAGGCAGCACACGGTTCGAGAATCGGGAACGCAACTCTTTCTCCAGCCACGTCTCAATGTGATCGCGTCTGCTGCCAGCCGGTAGCATAGTAGCGCCCTTGCGAATCTCACCAAAAGTGAGCACGCTCAGGTGGAGAAGATTTTCATCGGCGACCCGTATCCATTCGACAACACGCGGTTCCGGTTTAATGCGAGCGAGTTCGGAAATGCAATTGGTATCAAGCAGATAACCATTCACAACTCGATCTCCCGGTCCGTGCCTTTGTCGCGCTCTAGATCGAGTTCCAGCCCGAACAATGGCGATTCTCGAAAGAAATCCACCAGGTCCTTGTTCGGCCTTGATCGCTCGCTCGGATGAGCGGCCTGCTCAAGCAAAGTGGCGGCATATGACGGCATGTCCATCCCGCGCATAGCAGCCTGAGCTGCCAACTCCGCTTGAACTTCCGGCTTGATTTCGACGCTGATCGTCACAATGAGGCCCTCCCTTCGTTCAGCATATCGATTGTAGGCATCCGAAACTAGTGTGCGTTCGTGCCTGAAGCATGCTCGCGTGCCATCGTGGCTTTGACGCGAGTAAGCCAGCTTTCGTAAGTGTAATGGTTCTTATCAAACCGCCAGACAACTTGCGGAACCGCGTACAGTTCGCCGCGCGGAACCGCGGGAATCTTTGCGCCGAGCGCTGTTGTACCGTCCTTATGTGTTTCCGGCATGGCCTGAATCTTCTTGCGCGTCCAATTGCGGAATTTCAGTTTCTTTTCGAGCCAGAGCGCCGCGGGCTTGGTCAGGAAATAGGGTTGGCGGCCGCTGTAGTTGAACACGTTTTTCGAACCGCCAAGCTCGGCGGCGGCCTGTTTGTCCAAATTGGCAAAAAGCTCAGACCCGCCGCCCAGCACGCAGGCACGAACCTGTGTATCCACGGCGCACGCGAGCAATGCGGTAAACGAACCACTCGAGCCAAGCACCGCAATGCGCTTCGGATCGACATCGCTGCGATGAGAGAGATAATTCGCCGCTTGCAGGATGTCGCTCACCATCAGGCCGGCCAGACGGCGTCCCATACCGCCGGACCAGGAATACGGGACGGTGCCGGAAAGGCGGTCCTGGTTGCGTTCATATTCGCCGATGGGGTCGTAGGTGAGGACAACCGCGCCGGCGCGAGCGTACAGGATTCCCGCCCAATAGTCGTACCACGACGATTTATCATCGCCAGGTCTGTTGACAACGATGAGCGCCGGGTGACGTTCGATGGTTGCGCCCGCCTGATGATAAACAATGGCCGGCACGCGCATGGCATAAGCAGTTGCGTAAGAGACGCGGTCGGCCGCCACGCCCGGCGCGGGCGTAAATGGCACGTAGGACTTGGCCTGGGGCGCGGGCAACGGTGCGGGAATGTACAGCGTGGTTTCGATCTGTTGCCTGAGTTGCTGCCGGTTGCGATGCGAGGCGCAGAAGGCGGAGCAGGCAATCACGCCCAGCGAGAGCAGCCGAAGGAAGCGCACGATTTTCATGCTAGCGAAGCCAGCGCCATGGTAGACCCCCGATGCTCGGGGACAGGCGCCTCTGTCCCAAGCGGTTTTTGCGCGTGGACAGAGCCGCCTGTCCCCCTTTGCCCATAGGAACTTCGGAAACAGGACACCCGCGAGGCGAGCGCCAAAGTAGAGTAGATAAGTGGATGAAAAAGCGCCTGTAATGAGCGAAGCTCTGATCAATTATGTCCGCGGCGTGGGCGTCAACGAACCCGGCGTGCTGCGGCGGCTTAGAGAGGAGACGGCGCGCTTGCCCAACGCCCAGATGCAGATCACGCCGGAACAGGGGCAGTTCTTGCGCGTGATCCTGAAGGCGATCGGGGCGAAGAAGACGCTGGAGATCGGCGTGTTCACCGGCTATAGCTCCACGCTGACGGCACTGGCGCTGCCGGCCGGCGGCCGTGTGATCGCCTGCGACCGCAGCGAAGAATACACCACCATTGCCCGGCGCTACTGGAAGGAAGCGGGCGTGGAAGGGAAAATCGAATTGCGCTTAGGTCCCGCGCTCGAAACGGTGCGCAAGTTAGTGGAAAGCGAAAAGGCTCGGGAAACGTTCGATTTTGCGTTTATCGACGCCGATAAGTCCGCCTATGACGCCTATTACGAATGTGCGCTGCAACTGGTAAGGCGGGGCGGGATTATCGCGCTCGACAATATGCTCTGGCACGGACGCGTGCTGGACCAGGATTCGCGCGACCCGGACACTTTGGCGATTCAGGCGCTGAACCGGAAGATTCGGGAAGACCAGCGCGTGGTAGCGGCGCTGGTGCCGGTTGGCGACGGGATTACGGTTGCATGGAAACGGTAGTGGAGTCTACCTGAATATTTTCGGCGACCGTTGGCTGCGGCTGGAGGGCGCTGGCGCAAGCGGCTACCTTTTGCGCCGCAACCCGCTGGCTCGGCTGGTTTGCATCCTGAGCCGCTTGTTCGGCATAGCTCTTGGCGCCGGCGAGATCATTACGCTCGAATTGCATATAGGCGAGCGCCATCATGACCGGGTAGGTATCGGCCGGCTTCACCTGCTTCAATCCCGCGAAGGCGGTATCGGCGAGTTGGAACCGCTTCTGGCGCACCGCCATGAGAGCCACGTGCAGGCGCGTTTCATAGTCGTTCGGATTGAAGGCGAGCGCCTTTTGGAGCAGCGCGAGCACCTGCGAAGCCGAAACGCCCGCCGCTTGGTCCATGGCCGCAAGATAGGCGATCATTTGCGCATCCCGCGAGCCGCGCGCGACAGCGGCGGCGAAATGGACACGCGCCTGCGCCGGATTTCTCTCCTGCCATGCAAGGTATCCGAGCGATTCCTCGATCTCCGGGTTGGACGGATATTCGGCCGCGAGCGTCTCCAATCTTTGCTCTCCTTCGGCTTGCTTCCAAGGATTGGAGGCCAGCATCCGGGCCAGCAGAAGTTTTACTTCGAGGGCCGAGGGTTCCGCGGACTGCGCGTCGACACTCGCAGTTGGTAAGCCAACACGGTAGACCGCCTCGTTCATGCCGGCTTTCCGCACGCATGCCTGAAGGTCCAGATACAGTTGCGCGGGAGTTTTTCCGAAAGCAGTTTCGAGCGCGCTGGGCACGGCCGCGCCCGAAGCGATGGCGGCGAGGAAGGCGCCGAAATGCGGTGCATAACCATCGCCGAATCGAAGCATGTGTACCAGCGCCCAGCTTTCCGCATAGAAGATGGACGCCAATTGCCGGTCATTGTACTCGGGTGAACTTTGGCCGGCCGCGAACAGCGTATCCAGAGGCAGCCAGGGCTCGGTGCGCAGCGCATACATCCGCCCCGGCAGAGGCGCGCCGACCGTCACGCGACCGCCATCGAAGCTAAGCGTCGAATACAGATCGGCCAGACCTTCGCTTAGCCAAACCGGCAGTTTGAGGCCCTCGTGCGTCAGAACCAGGTGGGTGTATTCGTGCAGCGCCGCCGCCCGATGCTCGGGAGCGATATCTTCGAGGACGATGTAATCGCCGCTCCGGGCTTGTTCGTAATAAGCGAAGGCGCTTGCGTTCGGGCTGTAGGGTTGATACTCCTGCCGCGAATGGAAGGCGATAATGCGGACCGGATTGCTCCCCACGCTTTTCGCTCCCGCCGTTTCGAGGAAAAAGTGACGAACCTGCTCGAACATCCGCAGCTCGGCGAGAGCCTGTTGTTCGCCGCCGGTCGTATACATCTCGAAGTGCGGCGCGGAGATGCGTAGCCAATGCGGCTTCAAAGCGTAAGAGTGCACCGCCACACCAGTAAGTAGTAAGAGGGTAAGAGCTGATATACGAGGCATGGAGATCCCCTGTACTTATCAGCTAATGGATGGAATTTTGAGAGCTTAGATTTCAGGTACTGC
>JBOGMI010000495.1:0-1437 GCA_050746645.1 Bryobacteraceae bacterium
CCGGATCGCATCTTTCCGCATCGCTTCAGCGGAAAATCGAGAGCATTCACGTCGATCTGAAACCGGGCGGCGACGGGATCTCCGGGTTGCGTGCTCAGTATTCGCAGCCGCTGCACATTCTCATTGCGGTGGTCGGTCTCGTGCTCTTGATCGCCTGCGCCAATCTGGCAATTCTCCTGCTGTCCCGTGCTTCGGCGCGGCGGCCGGAATTTCTGGCCCGAGCGGCTCTGGGGGCATCGCGAACAAGACTGATCCGGCAACTCCTGACCGAAAGCGTTCTGCTATCAGTGATCGGCGGCGCCGTCGGCGTGCTCTTTGCGTACTGGTTTGTGAAAGGCCTCGTTCTTCTGCTGCACGTGAACTCGGTCGTGCAGGTCCGCCCCGATTTATCGATACTGGCTTTTACCGTCGGCATTTCCATCCTTACGGGAATCGTCTTCGGCATCATTCCCGCCGTCAAATACAGCCGGGTTGACCTGCACGGCATCCGTTCCAGGGAATTCCGAAAATCGCGCTTCGGCAGCGCGCAGATGCTCGTCGTGTTGCAGGTCGCGCTCTCGCTTGTCCTGCTGCTCGGTGCGGGCTTGCTTGCTCATAGCCTCCTTGCTCTCGAAACACAGAACATGGGCTTCCAGCAAAATCATGTGCTGCTGGTCCAGATAAGCCCCCGGCTGGCCGGTTATCAACCCAAGGAACTCTATCCGCTCTATCGCCAGATCGATCAGCGGCTGAACGCCTTGCCCGGAGTGGTTTCAGCAACGCTGGCACGATACTCGCCCGAAAGCGGACACAACTCGTCCATGAATTTTTCAATGGAGGATTACACGCCGCCGCCCGGGAAGAAGATGATGCTTTGGGATGACGAGATCGGTCCCCATTTTTTCAAGACGCTTGGTACGCCGGTTCTGATGGGCAGGGCCATCGGGCGACGCGATACGCCGGCCGCTCCGCATGTAGTTGTCGTGAACGAGACGTTTGTTAAGAAATACCTGCCACACCAAGACCCCATCGGTCGGCGGATCCGGATCGGGTCGCCATTCGAGATCGTTGGAGTGGTTGCCGACTCGAAATACTACGGCTTGAACAAAAAGGCAGAACCTATGGTCTTCTTCTCGGTATGGCAAGGGCAGGGCTCATCGCTTTATTACGCCGGCGCCCTGATCATCCGCACCCAAGGAGATCCCTCCAGCGTGGCTCGCGAGGTCAAGCGAACGCTCGCCAGCATCGATAACAGAATACCGATTTTGAGAGTCACCACGCTCAGCCAGCAAATCGCCGGCACCTTGCAGCAGCAAAGGATGATCACCACTCTTTGCAGCGCTTTCGGCATTCTCGCCTTGCTGCTGGCCGCCCTCGGCATCTACGGAACCATGGCCTATGCGGTCGCGCGCCGCACCACCGAGATCGGCATCCGTATGGCGCTCGGCGCCCAGCGCG
>JBOGMI010000496.1:0-2962 GCA_050746645.1 Bryobacteraceae bacterium
AGCAGGTTCCGGCGCTGAACCTCCTGACGAATCAAATCGGCGAGGAAGGCGCTCCGGCCGCGCTCGCCGACGAGGCGATCCACTTCGGCCAGCAGGTCTTCGGACAGAATAATGTGTGCGCGTTTGCGTCGCATGGCTGAGAGACGTTGTCCCACATTCAGTGTGTCATACTGTGTCCATTTTCACAAGCGCATGTGTGGCGAATCCGGCAACGCCGCATATCTCTTGCAGCCGTCTAAACGTCCCACGATGCTGGCCTTGCGTAAATGACTCCGTTCACTTCTGTCTTTCCAAATCTTTTTGCCTTTAGATCCAGCGCCTTACACCCTCCTCACCCCTCTCATTTCGCACGCCCGCCCCACACACTCGACACAGAAATCGGGGACTGGCTCCTCTGTCCCAAGCGGTTTTTGCGCGTGGACAGAGCAGCCTGTCCCCGGGCGCGTACCGATCTGGATACAACATCATGGCAACTCCGAAGCAAATCGCGGCCAATAACCGCAACTCTCAAAAATCCACGGGCCTCAAATCCGCCGAGAACAAGGCCAAAGTCGCCGAGAACGGCGCCAAGCACAGCCTCTGCGCCCAATTCCGCGTCCTCCCGGAACTCGAAAAGCAGGAAGAGTACGACGCTCTCCTGAACCAACTCTTGAAAGACGAACAACCCGTCGGCCAGGCCGAAATCGAGTTGGTCGTCAAAATGGCCGAACACACCTGGCTCGCTAATCGCGCCCTGCGCTTTCAGAACCAATGCTTTGCGCTCGAGCCGAAATCTCCCGAGCAGGTAAAAAAGGGCGAAACCCCTGTCGGCGTCGACTTAACTTACCTCGAATATTACGTTCGCTACCACGCCGCCCAGGACCGCGCTTATCAGCGCGCCTCGGTCGAGCTTCAGAAGCGCAAGAAAGCACGGCAGTTAGCCGAAATTGGCTTTGCTTTGCAAAAACGGGCTGAGGCCGAAGAATCGCGGAAAGCCGAAAAGCACGCCGTCCAAATGGCCACCGCCAACATGCGAAAACAACGCGAAGAAATGAAGCTCGGCGACGCCATCGCCAAGATGCTTCCTCCCGATTTCGACCTTTCTTCTCTGGACCAGGTTTTTTCCGCCGCCACAACCCACCCGGGCAGCGGAGGGCTAACAGCTAAAAGCTAAAAGGAGCCTGACTATCTTGCCACGCCTCCGCTACATTCCCAACCCCGGCGACCCGCTTCGCGTCCGCGAACTCGCCGCCATCGGCCTCTCCGATGCCGACATCGCATGCCAACTGCGTCTGTCCTTGCCGAAACTTCAGAAAAAATTCAAGCTCGAACTCCAAAGCGGTGCTGCCGAAGGCCGCGAGCAGGCGCTCAGAAAGCTCCACACGATTGCCCTCTCCGGCGAAAATGTATCCGCCTTGACCTTTTGGGTAAAAGCGCGTTGCGGTTGGCGCGATACCGGTACAACCCAATCCGCCCCCCAAGTCATCAGGCACCTCACTGCCTTCATGCAGGAACCCGAACCCTCCGCTCCCGCGATCCGAAATCCTGAAACTGAGCCAGAAGCGTAAGCGCAATGTCATTTACTTAAGAACGCCGCCCGGAAGGGCGGCGGCTGGCCAGAAGGCCTGACCCCACGGTGGGGCAGGCTTTCTAGCCTGCGGAGGGCTTTTAGCCCGACTGCTCTCCCTTAAGTAAATGACATTGAGCGTAAGCGCGCTTCATCTCCCAATCATCTCGACGACATCGATCAATTATGATTACCTGGTTGTGTCTAGCCGGATAGTCAAACTTTGCGGGACCAGTTTTAAGAACTGGCCGAGCACGGACTTGCCGAGCGCGCCCTGATTCCGGCTGGCGTAAAGCCGGGAGAGCGCTTCATAGGGGCGGTAATCGTAGGGATCATCTTGAATACTCTTGCGCAGCGAGGAAACGGCGGCACTCGGATCTCCGGCGGCATTTTGCGCCACGCCTAAGTCGAGCCAGTACTCGGCGCTAGCTGGATTGGTCTTTGCGGCGCGGTCGAAAAAGGCCACGGCCTTCCGTACTTGCCCACTGCCGAGCAGCATGTAACCAAGCGCCGCCTGAACCGGCGCGTCGCGGTCCGCATGAGTGAGATGAGAGAGCAACTCGTAGGCGTGCTCGAAATCGCGGCCGGATTGCTTCTGCTTGGCCACATGGAAATAGGCCAGCCCGAGATTGCGGTTCGCAAGATCCGGTGCGGGCTTGTGCCAGGCAGCCATGTGGATTGGGCCGCTTGCGGTCTCCTGCTTGGGACGCTTCAGGAGCCGGTGATCGGTAATGGTCGCGTGGGCGATATCGGACGCTTTGCGCCGCGGCATGTGGCAAGAGACGCAGTCGGTCTCGTTTGCCGTATGCGAGCGCGCCAGTTCCACTCGCGAATGGCAGGATTCGCAAACGCGGCGGATCTGGGCTTTTCTATCCTTGACGGGCGGGCCATGCGGATTGTGGCAACTGCCGCACCAGAGCTTGCCGCCGCTTGCGCGCACGCACATGCTTCCGGCAAGCTGCTCGGCCTGACTGACGGCGGCGGAGGTGGTGGGCTCGCCGTCGGCGGTGCGGTAGACATAAAGCGTTTCGACAGTTTCCAAAGGCTCACCGGGGCGGAAATCCCACCAGCTTTTGCCTGGATTCAGCACCGCCGTGGCGCCTTCCAAATGGCATTGTTCGCAAATACTATCGCGCTCGCGCCGCGGAAGTTTGGCCGGATTGACGATGCTGCCGGGAACCGGATCGCGCAGATGACTCGCGCTCGGTCCATGACAGCGTTCGCACGAGAGTGGTTCGACCGCCGGGCGCACTTTCGGCGCAACGCTCGCTCCGGCATGACAGTGGAGGCAGCCGGAGCCTACCGCGCGGCTGAAATCCAGCGTCCGCTCGGTTTCATAGCCGGGCGACACGCCCCAGGCATGGCGGTGCGTGAAATAGGAGGCCGGAGATTGAAAGAGATGACCGTCGAGATCGA
>JBOGMI010000497.1:0-1540 GCA_050746645.1 Bryobacteraceae bacterium
GGTGGAGGAAACGATTTCGTGCAGCTTGACTCGCGCAGCGGAGCCTTTCGCTTCTTCAAAAGCTTTCATGAGATGGTTGCGGCTGACGACGCCCACCAAATGCTTATTCTCATCGACGACGGGGAACAAGTGCTGCCCGCGCCGCTTCTGCTTCTGCGTAGCGCGGATCATCTCGCGGGCCTTGTCGAGCGCGCCTTCCGACGGCAAAGCGACCACGTTGGGGCGCATCACCTCGCGGGTGAATAAAATTTCCAGCGGATCGAGGGCGTACTCGCGGCTCAAGTGATAGCCGCGACGCGAAATCTTTTCCGTCAGGATGGAGCGCTTCAAGGTGAGCGTGGTGAATGCGTGCGCTAAAAAGCAAGCTACCATCAGCGGCAGCAGCATGTTGAAATCGTGCGTCAGTTCAAGCGCGAACACGATCCCGGTAAACGGCGAGCGCATGGTGCCTCCCAGAATCGCTCCCATGCTGACCAGAGCCCAAAAGCCATTGCCAAAATGCGGCAGAAACAGGCCTTCCAGCCCGCCGAGCGCCGCGCCCATCATTAACAGCGGCGCCAGAACGCCGCCCGAGGTGCCTGATCCGAGCGCAATCGTCCAGATCAGCGCTTTTACCACCAGCAGACCGACCAGAAAGCTGATCGCCACATGGCCTTGCAGCAGCATCCGGATCACGTCGTAGCCCACGCCCAGGGCATGCGGGAAAAATAGTCCGCCAATGCCTACAAACAGGCCTCCAATCGCCGGCCACCACATCCAGTGAATCGGTAGTTTTTGAAAAAGGTCTTCGGCCGCATACACGCCCACGGTGAGCAGGCCCGAAAGGGCGCCCGCGGCGATTCCCACCACCACACATCCCAATAAGCCCATGGGGCCGATAAAGGACACATGCGCGGGCACAGGAAACAACGGACCCATCCCCAGGATGTAGCGTCTGGTGGCGCCGGCCGCCAGAGCCGCCAGTGCAACCGGAATCGCGCTGCGAGGCTTCCATTCAAACAGCAGCAGTTCAACCGCCAGCAGAGTCGAGGACAATGGCGCGGCAAACGTCGCCGACATGCCCGCCGCTGCGCCTGCTACCAGCAGGGTCTTGCGTTCCGCGGCCGTTAGGCGAAAAAACTGCGCGATCAGCGACCCGAAAGTGCCGCCGGTCATAATGATGGGGCCTTCGGCGCCGAACGGTCCGCCGGAGCCGATCGCAATGGCCGCCGAAATCGGTTTGAGAATCGCGACCCTCGGAGCAATGCGGCTGCCATGCATCAGGATGGATTCAATGGCTTCGGGAATGCCGTGCCCGCGGATCCGTTCGGAACCGTAGCGCGCCATGAGTCCAACCACCAACCCGCCGAGCACCGGAACCAGGATGGCGAGGAGGCCGAGAGTGCTCCCTGCTGGAGAACTCAGGGCATCATTGACGCGCTGATAATAAAGCAGATTAGTGAAGAGACCGATCAGCCGAAGCAGGGCCCAGGCGACGAATGCTGCAATAAAGCCAATGAGGATGGCCAGCGCCGAGATGGGGATGACACGGGTAGTAGTA
>JBOGMI010000498.1:0-2272 GCA_050746645.1 Bryobacteraceae bacterium
TTCAGCCCAGCGTCCAGCGGCCGAAATTGCATGGCATTCATCCGAGCTTTCCTTACTTTATTCGCGGTGCTTACGTCTGGCTGCTCGTAGCGGCAGCGCTTTCGCTCTTCGCCGCGCTGTTCGACCGAAACGGAGGCATTAGCGGCGCTTCCCGCCACGCCCTGGCGGTCGGGTTTCTCGCCACCATGGTCTTTTCCATCGGACCGCGCATTCTGCCGGCGTTTTGCGGGATGCGCGTTTTGTTCAGCAAGAGCCTGATGTTCGCGGCGCTGGCTTTGCTGAATCTCGGCTGCGTTCTGCGCGTCTGCTGCGAAATTCAGGCCTATGAGCACAATGTAGCGCTTGCCTGGCAGGTTCTTCCGGTTTCGGCTTACCTTGAATTCACCGCGGTAGGGCTGTTTGTGCTGAACCTTGCGCTGACTTTCTTGCGTCCGCCCGCGCATCTGCTTGCGGGAGGGCGGGCTTCAGCCCGCTCGGGGCTTTAGCTACGGGCAAATCTTTGCCGCACTCCATCATTCGACATGAAAAACCTCCTGCATGTCCGCCCACCACTCGCCCGGTTCGCGCGTCGCAAGCGGCTGCTGCATCGGCTCCATAATGGACCACCACTCCTGCGTTTTGGGGTCCGCCGCCATCTTGGCCCAATCGGCTTGACGGTCTTCGCCATCGTATTCCATGTAGGCAAACAGCAGATCGTCTTTGAGAAAGATCGAGTAGTTCCGTATATTGCATTCCTTAATGGTCCGAAGGACCTCCGGCCAAACCTGCCGATGATACTCTTTGTATTTTTCGATCGCTTCCGGTTTGATTCGAAGAATCATTCCCAGTCTTTGCATGTTCGGAGCGCCTCCGAGCATTCATCATACCGAGTCGATTTGCTTGCAATTCTCCCCGCGAGCCGCAATCTCCCGCCATTCCGATAAACTATCCGCAGCATGAACAGGCGCGATCTGTTGAAAACCATGATGGTCCTACCCGCGGGCGTTGCGGCCGCTTCCGCCGAACCCTCCGTGCACTATGAGCCCGATTGGGCCTCTCTAGACAAAAGGCCGATCCCAAGTTGGTATACCGATGCAAAATTCGGCATTTTCATCCATTGGGGCGTGTACTCGGTGCCCGCTTTCGCCGAACCCCACATGAAAAATCAGAATCCCTATGCCGAATGGTATTGGCATTCTCTCCGCGATGGCAAGAAGGCTACTAGCCCCACAGGACCCGGCGCGGCGACCTGGGAGTTTCATAAGCGCGTCTACGGCGTCGACTTCACCTACTTCCAATTCGCGCCGATGTTCCACGCGGAATTATGGGACCCCGACGCCTGGGCGGACGCCATCGCCGGTTCGGGCGCGCGCTACGTGGCGCTCACCTCCAAGCATCACGAAGGATTCACATTGTGGCGCAGCGCTCAAGCCAATAACTCGTGGCACCGGCTGTGGAACAGCGTCGATATCGGACCCAAGCGCGATTTGGTGCTCGATCTGATGCTGGCCGGTCGCCGCAAGAATCTCCACATGGGCATCTACTATTCGCTCTACGAGTGGTTCAATCCGCTGTGGCTCTATGACAAGAAGCGCTACGTCACCGATCATCTGTTTCCGCAATTTAAAGACGTCGTGAATCACGCGAAGCCCGACATCATCTTCTCCGACGGCGAATGGGCGCTCACCAGCGCGCAATGGCACTCACCCGAGCTGCTCGCCTGGCTCTACAACGATTCGCCGGTCAAAGACTACGTGGTCGTAGACGATCGCTGGGGTAAAGACACGCGCCACAAGCACGGCGGGTACTACACGACCGAATACACGAATGGCATGCACCACGCGACGCATCCCTGGGAGGAAAGCCGCGGGATGGGCTTTTCCTACGGATACAACCGCAACGAGACGCTCGCCGATTACCACACCGTCCGCCAGTTGCTGCTGATGCTGATCGACATCGTGAGCCGCGGCGGTAATTTTCTGCTGGACATCGGCCCCCGCGCCGACGGCCATATCCCGGTGATCATGACCGAGCGCCTTTCCCAGATGGGAGCCTGGCTGCGGCCGAACGGAGAAGCGATCTACGGCACGAAAACCTGGGACCGCGCTGCGCAATGGAGCGCCGGACAAATGCCGCACGTCGAGCAGAAGGAGTATCGTGCGCCCTATAGCATTACGCAAAAGGTGGACCATCCACCTGCCGGTTACGCGCACGTGGAGGCGTTCTTCACCTCCAAAGACGGCGCGGTATACGCCATCGTGCCGCACCTGCCAAAGGGCGATTTCGTTTTGCG
>JBOGMI010000499.1:0-1626 GCA_050746645.1 Bryobacteraceae bacterium
CTCATGGTGAGCCCACCTTCTTTACGCCGAAGCGCGTTTTTGCCATGTTTGCGAATAACCACCACGGAGACGGACATGTGGCGGTGTGGGTCCCGGCCGCTTCCGGAGTGCAAGCCGCTTTGATCGAGGAGGCACCCGATACCTACTTTCGTCCCCCGTATGTGGGCGTGGCCGGATGGGTCGGCGTCGAGCTGTCAAGGGTAGCTGACGAACAGCTTGGCGCATTAGTCCGCGAAGCCTTCCGCTTCATCACCTCTAAGACCTCCGCAAAGCCCACACGGAGCATGAAATTGTAGGCGCTCAAACGGAGACGACAACGATCCCACGGCCGGAGGCGCTGACAAGCCGGTTTATATCGTCCGGGTCGCTTGTGAGAATCATTGCTTTCTGGCGAAGGGCTATCGTCACCACAACGGCGTCAACCACATCCGCAGTTCCGGCCTTGCCTAACAGCCGCCCTGCTTCATGCGCTTGGCTTTCGTTAAGAGGAACGACCGCGCATCCCGTCAAGAAGCGCCGGAGTTGAACCTGCTGTGGCGAACGACTGACCTGGGCGACAACCGGCGCAGGAGCCGACGGAACAACGCCAAGCTCCAAACGCGCTTTGTGTTCTGCCCATGTCCGCCGGTCGTTTCTATCCGCCGCCACGAGGACTGCAGCGTCATAGACGACATTACTCACGCCGGGCACCGCACAGTTCGCGCCGTTCGCAATTGCGCCCGCACTCTGCGGCGAGCTTCGTCCATCTCTTCTGCGCTGAAGGGACCGTGCTGCTTTTCCCACACGGTGACCGCCGCTAACCCAGCCCGCCGCCGCAGTGCTTCCCGGGCCGCGTTGGTCATCCAGGCCGAGATGCTCACCCCGTCGCGGGTCGCCGCCGCGAGAATCTTTTCGTGAACTTCAGGGTCTATCGTGATCGCAAGCTTTGGTGACGGGTTGCCGCGCGGCATATAAACTATCCTACTGCAATATGATAGCGCGAAAAAGCAGCAGGTGCGACAGAATCAAGGTCACGGCGGCGATCCGAACATAGGCGCGGAAGCCGCGACCTGCATAATCATCCACACAAGCGCCCAATTCGCCGCGACTACAACGGCGACCAAGGCGAGGACCCTGAAAAACAGTTTTTTTCGATTTCGGCTCGTGTTATGCGAATCAAAAGCGGACAGTGGGGGATGCCGCACTTCGTCTGCGACTACGCTATCCATTTTTCCTCCTAAGCTGTCCGTATTTTATCGAGGAAAAATAGCCTTCGGCAAGCTACGAGAAGCAACTCGGTACTAGTACTAGGTCTTGTGGGCGCGCAGCGAAGGCATGCGCACGAAACAGAACTCCGACCGTTAGGAGGGGTGCGGCCAAGTGCTCCGGTGAGATGCGCCGGCCCCCTCCCTTACGGTCGGGGTTCTGTCGCGCGCCACTGCCGAACCCGGGTCCAGGGGGCGCTGGTTTGCTGCTGTATCCTTAAGAGATGTGCGGGATCGCCGGTTGGGTGGGAGCCGACCCTTCCGCGGCTCAGGATGCCGTCTCGGCCATGCTGCCCACGCTGGCGCGCCGGGGACCCGATGCGGAAGGCATCGAGGTTTGGAATCGCGCGGTTCTGGGGCATCGCCGCCTCTCTATTTTTGA
>JBOGMI010000500.1:0-1269 GCA_050746645.1 Bryobacteraceae bacterium
CAGGGGAATCGCTTGAAGGTCACTGAGTGGTTCCGGTGAGGAGGGTGCGGAGATAGTCCTGGCTCCAGCCGGCGGCCTTGCGGCGGACCTTGAGGCTGTCCTTGCCTGGGGCGGCGCGGACGAGGTTCATAGCCATGTGCTTGATGGTGGCCATGTTTTTTGGCCCGTGCTCGGTTCGCAGGCGCATCAGGTCATCGTGGAAGACGACATCGAGCACCCAGTGCAGGCGGTTCTCGATGCCCCAATGAGCACGCACCGCGCGAGCCAGCGTGGCGGCGTCCATGGCGAGCGAGGACAGGAAGAAGCGGCGGGCGGTGGAGGTCTTGCCGCCGCGCTCGATGGTGGCTTCGACCATGGCGATGGCCTTCAGGGCGGGAAAGCGCGGCTCGCCGGGAAAGCGGCGGTCGGTGGTCAGCCAGTCGACCTCATGGCTGATCCAGTGGCGCCGGGTCTCGATGCGGCCGTGGTCGGCATCGATCGTCTCGAACGGCTTGCCGCACCGGGCATCGGGCGCGGCGAAGAACGTCTCCACCTCATCGGCCAGGCTGCGCTGATTGTCCTTCAGCGCCAGCAGATAATCGGCGCCGCGGTCGCGAATGGCCTGGGCGATTTTGGTCTGGCATCCCATGGCATCGATGGTGACCAGCGCCCCGGTCAGTTGCAGGCGTTCCAGCAGCAACGGGATGGCGACGATCTCGTTCGACTTGGTGCCGATCGCCTGCTGGCCCAGCACCAGCCGCTGGCGGGAGGCCCAGGCGCTGACCACGTGCAGCGGGTGCTCCTCGCCGCGCCGCGCCCGTCGCGAGGTCTTGCCATCCACCGCCACGATATCGGGGGCGTCCTCCCGCAGCCCTTCCACCCAGGCGGTGAAGCAGGCCGAGAACAGTTCGGGATCAAGCGCGTTCATCACGTCGTTCAGTGTGTCGTGCGAGGGAATGCCGCGCCGGAACGGCAGCATCGAGCGTAGAAACTCCAGCTTCTCCCGGCCCCACATCCGGATTTCGACGAAGTCCTCGGCGCCGGCCAAGGTCGCGCACAACACCAGCAGCATGATCTCGGGCAGCGGATACAGCACTTTCCCGGGCTGCCGGGGATCGCCAAGCGCCGAGAAATGGTCGAGCAGAGCCGTGCCAGCCACCGGGAAACCTCCTCAATACGAGGTCTCCCATGAATCAGACTTCAATCCGCGCCGGAATCCCCGACCCGTTCAAGCGATTGCCCTGGGGGGCTGAGACTCTGCTTGCGGGCGGCTTGCCCCGACCTTAAACC
>JBOGMI010000501.1:0-1972 GCA_050746645.1 Bryobacteraceae bacterium
CACCGCGCGCTCCATATCGCGCATCAGCAGCGGATCGTGCAGCGAGTCGAGGCGCGGATAAAGAAACTCCCGTGACGCTTCGGGATCAAAGTAACCGCGCTCCGCAAGCACGGCTGCGGCCGGCCGCTCCCATTGCAGCGCCCTTTGCAGACTTTCAATCGCTTCGCATGAAGCTTGCGGCGGCGCCCAATACGCGGCGGCGGGCGGCGCTGCAATTCCGGTCGAACTCATCGTCAATTCTTGGAGAAATAGCCGCCGATCGGCCCTTCGTCTTCCTCTTCCGAAAACTCCTCCGGTTCGGGCAGATAGGCATCGATTTCGCCGATCAACCGAGTGAAGGCTCGGTACCAATCGGTTTGCAGTTCAAAAATATAGCTGCGTCCGTCGAGGTGAAACGAGAGTTCGACCGCGCAGGTGAAGTCTTCGTAAGCTTCGAATTGGCTCAGCCGGTTCTCGAAACTGCGCGCCTCGTCGCGCGTAAGATCGCAGTCTTCCATCTGGAACCGCGCGTTCTCGATGCGGCCTTCGGAGAATTGCTGCTCGGAAAACACGATCAGTTTGGCGCCGGCCTTAGCCGCCACCGCGACGAACTCGCGAAAATCGCCATGGCGCTCCGTATTCCAATAAATGGCCAATTCGGCGCTCTGCGGATGTCCATAAAAGACCGCCAGCCCGGCGTCTTTCAGAAAATCCTGCATCTCCGCCTTCAACGTTTCGAGATCGACAGCCATTCGCTTCAACCTATCAGATCGCACGACGATAGGGCAGACGATCGTTTTCTGTCGTCTGTTTACATGCGTCTCCCGCGCGCAAGCTCAGGCGGCTTTGCGGGTCACGGGGGCGATGGCGGGGTTCATGGCCGCGGACAGAGCCTGATCGAGAGAAGAGATGTCTAAATCGGGAGGAAGCATTTTGGCGACGGCGTCGCCAAGCTTCATTTCTTCGCGTTGTTTGCGCATCTTCGCGGTGGCTATCTGGACGGCGTGCCTTTCGGCTTTGCGCGATTCTTCGGCCTCAGCGCGTTTTTGCGAAGCAAAGCCAATTTCGGCTAACTGGCGTGCTTTCTTGCGTTTCTGAAGCTCGGCGGACGCGCGTTGGTAGGCGCGGTCCTGGGCGGCGTGGTAGCGAACGTAGTATTCGAGGTAAGTTAGATCGACGCCGACAGGGGTTTCGCCTGTCTTCGCCTGCTCGGGCGTTTTCGGCTCGAGCGCAAAGCATTGGTTCTGGAAACGCAGGGCGCGCTTGGCGAGCCAGGTATGTTCGGCCATCTTGACGACCAGCTCGATTTTGGCCTGGCCGACAGGCTGTTCGTCTTCCATGAGCTGGTGGAGGAAGGCGTCGAACTCTTCCTGCTCTTCGAGTTCCGGAAGGACGCGGAATTTGGCGCAGAGGCCGTGCTTCGTGCCGTTCTGGGCGACTTTGGCTTTGGTCTCGACGGATTTGGGCCAGTGGATTTTTCTGCGTTGCGGCGATTGGCCGCGATTTGTTTAGCGGTTGCCATATGATTCGTTAGCTGTTAGCTATTAGCTATTAGCGGAAGCAGAGCGGTGTCTAAAAAGACCAGTATACGATCCGGTTCCAAGCGATTTCGCGTAAGTTATTGAAAACTCGGGAAGTATAGGTTGTGACTAATTAAATGCCGGCTTGCATTTTGTAAGTCGATCTGGTAGTCCGGCTGCCCGGAAACCTGTTGACGCTCTTCAAACTGAGGAGCTCTATGAAACACTATCAGATACACTGATGCCCATTTCGCGCAGGGAGCTTTTGGAAAGCATCGCCGCTGGAATCGGTTTGCTCGCGGCCGAAGAAGATGCGTTCGCGGCTCAAACCGGGCGCCAGTGGAAGCCCAATTGGATCAGCGGCCAGCCGGAACATATCCCCACCGCGAACGCGCCGGTTAGCCTGCAGCCTCTTGCCGATCAGGTTCGCCAGATCGAAACCGCACTCAATTATTTGGGCCAGCCGTTTTCTC
>JBOGMI010000502.1:0-5913 GCA_050746645.1 Bryobacteraceae bacterium
AAAAAGTGCCCCAACATCCGGCCCGCGTACCGCGCGCTCCGCAAAGACGGCTTCCGAAACGTCCGCGTTCTCGATCTCCCAACCAATTTCTATACCGATTGGGTCAAGAAAGGATATCCGGTCGAGAGCGGCAAAGCAAGCTAAGGTCATGTTTCCGAAGTTCCTATAGCGAACCCATGGGCAAACGGGGGACAGGCGGCTCTGTCCACGCGCACAAACCGCTTGGGACAGAGTCGCCTGTCCCCGAACATCGGCGCCACTATTCGTCGGTCACGCAGCCCTGAGTTGCGCTCTTAACCAGACGGATGTACTTGGCGAGCGTGCCGCGATCCACCTTGTACGGAGGCATGCGCCACTCCTTCTGCCGGCGCGCCAGTTCCTCGCTCGGAACCTCTGCTGAGATTTGGTTCTTCTGCGCATCGATGGTGATCCGATCGCCGTTGCGGATCAAAGCGATCGGTCCGCCTTCCTGCGCTTCGGGCGTGATATGCCCCACGATAAATCCATGCGAGCCGCCGGAGAACCGGCCGTCGGTAATCAGCGCCACGTCCTTCCCTAAACCCGCTCCCACAATCGCGGATGTGGGCGTCAGCATCTCCGGCATCCCCGGCCCGCCCTTCGGCCCTTCGTACCGAATCACCACCACGTCGCCTTTGGCGATGCGGTTCTTTTCCAGCGCGTGCAGCATATCTTCTTCGGAATCGAAGACCTTCGCCGGGCCGGTAAAGCTCAGCCCCTCTTTGCCGGTGATCTTGGCGACCGCTCCTTCGGGCGCCAGATTGCCCCTCAGAATGCGAATATGGCCCGTCGCTTTGATCGGATTCGAGAGCGGCCGCACCACCTGCTGCGCCGCGCTCAGGCCCGGCACGTCTTTCACGTTTTCACGCAAGGTCTTCCCGGTAACGGTCATACAATCTCCGTGCAGAAGACCTGCTTCCAAAAGCATTTTGCAGACTGCGGGAATCCCGCCGACTTTGTGCAGATCCTCCATCACGTAAGACCCGCTGGGTTTGAAGTCGGCCAGCAGCGGCGTGCGGTCGCTGACTTTCTGAAAATCGTCAATCGTGAGCCCCACGCCTACCGAACGGGCCATCGCAATCAGATGCAGAACCGCGTTCGTAGATCCTCCGAGCACCGTCACCATCACCAGCGCGTTATGAAACGCCTCGCGCGTCATGATGTCGCGCGGCTTCACATCGAGTTCCAAAAGGTTCCGAATCGCCGCTCCCGCGCGAAAACATTCCTCCCGCTTGCCTTCGTCTTCCGCCGGAGTAGAAGAACTGTAGGGCAGCGACATGCCCAGCGTCTCAATCGCCGAAGCCATGGTATTGGCCGTGTACATCCCGCCGCAAGCGCCCGCGCCGGGACAGGCGTGACAGACGATCTGCTCCCGCTCTTCTTCTGTTATGGCGTGACTCAAAAATTGGCCATAGCTCTGGAACGCGGAGATAATATCGAGCTTCTCATCGTTATAGTGCCCAGCGCGAATCGTCCCGCCGTAAATCATCAGCGATGGACGGTTCAGCCTTCCCATAGCCATCACGCAGCCCGGCATATTCTTGTCGCAGCCGGGAATCGAGATGTTCGCGTCGTACCATTGCGCGGACATGGTGGTCTCGATCGAATCGGCGATCAAATCGCGCGATTGCAGCGAAAAACTCATTCCCTCCGTGCCCATCGAGATGCCGTCGCTCACGCCGATCGTGTTAAACCGCAGGCCCACCAGTCCTGCCGCCCGGACGCCTTCTTTCACCTTCTGCGCCAGATCCAGAAGGTGCATGTTGCAGGGATTGCCCTCGAACCAAACGCTCGCAATCCCTACTTGTGGCTTCTGCATGTCGCCTTCACCCAGGCCGGTGGCGTAAAGCATCGCCTGTGAGGCTCCTTGCGATTTGGGCTCGGTGATGTGAGAGCTATATTTGTTCAGTTGCGCAGACATACCTAGCAGTTTACCGGGCGCTCCCAGTGGGAGAAACGTGAGGAAGAGGAAGGCTACTGACTATCGGCGGCTTTCTCGCGTTGGTATTCCCGCAGCACTCTCTTAACGTAGTGCACCGTCTCGGCATAGGGCGGCACGCCATGATATTTCGCCACGGCGCCCGGCCCGGCGTTGTAGGCAGCCAGCGCCAGCACATAATTTCCCCCATACCGCAGCAACAGCTCTCGCAGGTATTTCGCGCCGCCTACTGCATTGCTGTCGGCATTCGTTGCCGTGATCCCCAGTTCGGCTGCCGTCGCCGGCATGAGTTGCATCAGCCCAACCGCGCCCTTGGCGGAAATCGCGCTTTGCTCGAATCCCGATTCGATTTTCGCCACACTCTCGACCAGCTCCGGCTCCAGCCCTTCACCATTCGCCGCCTTTGTCAACAACTCGTGGGGCAGACGACCACGTTTTGTCGTCTGCCTCGGCGGCGTTTCCGCCGCGGTTGAGTTCACAATCCGCGCCACCAGTTTTTTCGGAAATTCCAGCGTGCCCGTCTCGGTCCGGACGACAATGGCATCGCCCTGCATCCGATGGGATTGGGCTTGGATCTGAAAGCCGTTGGCTAAATAGATCGTTTCGCTGCCCAGACAAGGCAATGCCAGCCCGACACCAAGCAGGAACCAGGCAAATCGCACCGCCATTACCCCAAATCGTCCATCTGGGTGAAAACTTCTTCATGAATCGGCGACTCTACTTCGCCTTCAAGCAACATCAATTCATGCTCCAGCATTGCCGATGAAACCAGAGTTTTCACCGCGCTTTCCGCAATGCTGCTGTCTTTTCCATATCGCGAGGTAAACAGATCGACCGCATCCTGCAACTGTTTACGGATCGTAGACACGTACCTTCTGATGGCTGCGTGCTCGTCCAGGCTTAAGGGATATTGCAAGCAAGCTCCTTAAGAAAACCTAATCTCAGCTGGCTTAAGGCTTATTCTGCCATAAACCATCCCTGCTTGGCTAGTGAAAATCTTCCAATCTGCTGCAAAAAGATTTCGGCGCCGGTAGGATAACAGCAAATGGGTCATCCTTTGTCCTTTACTTGCGGTCGATGTGGCCGTGATTTTCCACCCGATTCCGCCGCCGAGGGCTGTGTTTGTGGCGGACCGCTGCTGGCCGGCTACGATTTCCCCACCCTTCGTGGCCGGTGGAAAAAGGAAAATCTGGCTGGCGCGCCCGCCAATATGTGGCGCTACGCTCCGGCGCTGCCCCTGGAGCCGGACCAGGCGGTGACGCTCGGGGAAGGCTGGACCCCTTTGCTGCGCACGGCCCGTCTGGGGGCCAAAATCGGAGTGCCGAACCTCTGGGTAAAAGACGAAGGGCAGAACCCTACCGGCTCGTTTGAGGCGCGCGGTCAAGCTTGTGCCATATCCATGGCCAAAAAATCCGGTTTCCATAAGCTGGCGATCGCCTCAACCGGAAACGCCGCCGGCGCTTTATCCGCTTATGCCGCGGCCGCCGGGCTGGAGGCTCGCATTTTCATGCCGCGCGATGTTCCCCAGGCCAACTTTTGCGAATGCAAGTCCGCCGGAGCCGTGGTCACGCTGGTCGACGGTCTGATCGGCGATTGCGCCAGGATCGTCTCCGAGCGCGCGTCCGGCGAGGGCTGGTTCGACATGAGCGTCTTCAAGGAGCCCTATCGGGTCGAAGGTGAAAAGACCATGGGCTACGAGATTGTGGAGCAGCTTGCCTGGCAGAGGCCTGATGCCATTCTTTGCCCTTGCGGCGAAGGCGTGGGTCTCATCGCCATCTGGCGCGCGCTTTCCGAACTCGAACAACTCGGTTGGATCGGCGCAAAACGGCCCAAGATGATCGCTGTGCAGGCCCAAGGCTGCCAGCCCATCGTGCGCGCATTCGAGCAGCATGCTCGCGAGTCCGCATTCTGGCCCGGCGCACATACGGTGGCAAGCGGTTTGCGCGTGCCCCAATCGGGCGCCGCTTCTCTCGTTCTCCAGATCCTTTACGAAAGCCAGGGAACGGCGGTGCCGGTTTCGGATTCGGACATGATCGATGCCGGGCTGCAACTCGCGAGCCTGGAAGGAATTTTCGCTTCCCCCGCCGGCGGCGCCTGCGTGGCCGCCGCGCACAAGCTGCTGCAATCGGGATTTTTATCGCCCAAAGACGAAATCGTTATTCTCAATACCGGCTCCGGTTTGAAAGACCCCGGCGTCTTTTCGACGCGCTTTCCCCGGCTAGGCAGCGGCGAGCAGGATAAACTGGGCGGCCTGATTACACCGCGATAGGCTGGCCGGTAGAATTGCTCACCGCGCTCACCGCCGCCGTCTCCCTCCGTCACGGCATTTTATGCGAGGATGAAAAGGTCGGTTTGGATTTTCGGTTTCCCACTTGGAGTGACCTCTCGTCTACCCACCAACCCAGATCCCGCTAAACTTCCGAACTAGTTAGGAGACATATTTCAGTGACCAAGCTTTTCGTGGGCAATCTGCCCTATAAGGCAACAGAGACGGATTTGCAAACATTCTTTTCCGAAGCGGGCGTCAACGTGGATAGCGTTAACGTGCTGCGCGACCGCTTCAGTGGTGAGCCGAGAGGATTCGGGTTTGTCGAGATTAATGATGATGAGCAAGCGACCCAGGCTATTCAGGCGTGCAATGGGCGCTCGCTTATGGGGCGTGCGCTGGTAGTGAACGAAGCGCGGCCTCAGGAGCGCCGCGAGCGGCCGGACGGCGGCGGCCCGGGCGGAGGACGGCGCCAGCGCGATTTCGGCGGTAGCAGAAATCGCTGGTGAAACGGAGCCGGGAGCGTGAGCGACCAGCTTCCTATGCACACCAATGCCTTAATCGACGAAAAAAGTCCCTACTTACGCCAGCACGCACACAATCCGGTTAACTGGATGCCGTGGGGAGAAACGGCTTTTCAAAAGGCTCGCGCCGAGGACAAGCCGATCTTTCTCTCCATCGGTTACTCTACTTGCCATTGGTGTCACGTGATGGCGCACGAGTCTTTTGAAGATCCCGCCGTCGCGGAAGTTCTCAACCGCGACTTCATCTCCATCAAAGTCGACCGCGAGGAGCGGCCCGACGTCGATCGCGTTTACATGCTGTTTGTGCAGGCTTCGACCGGCAGCGGCGGATGGCCTATGTCGGTTTGGCTGACGCCCGAGTTGAAGCCGTTTTTCGGCGGCACGTATTTTCCGCCTTCGTCGCGCTTCGGTCGGCCCGGCTTTCGCGAGATGCTCGAGCATATCGCCGGTGTCTGGAAGACCGAGCGCGAACGCGTTGTTGCATCGAGCGAAAACGTCGTCGGCCAACTGCGCGGCTTGACGGAAGCTACCCCGGACCCTGCCGCGCCTGAGCGCGAGCTGCTCGACTCTGCTTTTGGGCAACTGCGCAGAAACTTCGACCAGCGCTGGGGCGGCTTTGGATCGGCGCCCAAATTTCCGCGCCCCGTCGTCTTTCATTACCTCCTGCGCGAATACGCTCGCACCGGAAACGAGGAAGCCCTCGCCATGGTCACCAAAACGCTCGCGGCCATGTCCGCCGGCGGCATTCACGATCATCTCGGCGGCGGCTTCCATCGTTATTCCGTCGACGAACGCTGGTTCGTGCCGCATTTCGAAAAAATGCTCTACGATCAGGCGCAGCTCTTAATCGCCTACGCGGAAGCTCATCGCATTACGGGTGACAAGCAACTGGCCGCCGTTGCGCGCGATATCGCTTCCTACATGTTGCGCGATCTCGCCGATCCCTCGGGCGCCTTTTACTCGGCCGAAGATGCAGACAGCCCCGATCCGGACGATCCTTCGCACTCGCGCGAAGGCGCCTTCTACGTCTGGAAAAAAGAGGAGATCGCCAGCCTGCTCGGCCCGGACGCGGATCTGTTCTGCCAGCATTACGGCGTTGAGGAGCAGGGAAACGTCGAACAGGACCCGCAGGGAGAATTCGCCGGCCGCAACATTCTTTATGAAGC
>JBOGMI010000503.1:0-2630 GCA_050746645.1 Bryobacteraceae bacterium
CGATAGGGATGATCGGATGAGACCAGAATTGTGGAGCGATTCCAGTCGCCAGTTTGTTCGAGGAGCCTGCGAATGCGCCCGAGGATGTGATCGGCAAGTTCCAAATTGTCAATATAGTCGAGGCGGGCATCCGTCGCGAACGTTTGGCGCTGTGTATCCCAAATCCCGGGCGGGTGTGGCGATGGGATGTGAAGAAATACAAAATCCAAGTCCGGATTCTTGAGCATACGTGCTTGAGCATTCAACACCCTTCGAAGTTTGTCCGTGATCACCTGGCGCAAATAAGCGTCCTCGCTCGGCATCGGACTCACCCACGCGAGCCGCTGTTCCAAGGGAAGCACACGGGCCTGCCAATTTGCCAGATAAGCTGCCTTCGCCAGAAATCCTCGATCGCGGAGCAACTCCTGAAGGATAGCGATGCCGGTCTCGGCGCCGACGGCGCTGGCACACGTACTCAGCTCGTTGCCAAAAAGACGGCAATACGGGTGATACCATCCGGCGACCGCGGTATTAGCTCCTAGGTCGCGGGCCCGCTGAAAGACGTTTGGCTCGGAGTTGAGGGCCACAAATTGCGAGCATCCGTTGAACCGCACCTGCACCGGACGCGAATCGAGGTTGACGTCTTCGTCTCCCGGAATATCCTTCGAGAGGAGCAGTGACGGGATCGCCGACAGCGTGTTCGGAGCCGGGGATTTGACGTGATCTGCAAATATCGACGTGTCGCGCAGCGCATCGAAATGAGGAAGTTGCACTCTCGCGGGCCGCGCCGGAAATAACATCCTGTAATCCAATTCGTCGAATATGATCCAGATAACCCGGGTATGAGGTGCGCTTGCGGGCAGCATGCCCGCAACATGCACGGGCTGGAACTGACGCGAAAGCGGGCCATAGTACGCCCATAGACCCTGGGCAGCGAACACCAGGAACAAGGGTGAGACGACCAGGAAGAAAGTTCGCAGCCGGGGCAAGGTTCGTTTTGGTGAGCGAATGATGAAAAGCACAATCACGATCGCGATTACGACCCTGAGTCCCAAAATCACCCTGGCACTGACTACCCCATAAAGCATTCCGTTGAAAGAACGCTCGCATTGATAAAGGGCAAAGAGGCAAATCAGCGCCAGTAATGCGGTAAGGGAGAATCGGAGCGGCCAGGGACCGCTCCGGCGGAGGGAGAGGAGCAAAAAGGTTACTGTTCCGAGGACGATCACGTCCAGTAGCAGCGCCCACAGGAAACCCCGATCGGGAGGTCTCTGCAAAAAGTAGGCGATCGTTCTTTGGGTTGCGATGTGAAGGATGGCGCCCCAAACAAACAAGAAGCACAGGTTGGCGATCGAGAGCGCAATCGCCGCCCGCTTCAGGAGTTCCGTTTTCTGAGCAGGTACAGCCAGCGAAGATTGCCCTTCACTGGTTGTTTCTCGACCAGATGAAACCGTTCCTGACATGCCGCTTCAAACACCTCCTGGGTAAACGTTTCGTGTAGCGCCTCGCGTCAGCGGGTCAGCCGCCGGAACAGCGGGTCTTCTTTGGGAACGAATTCCACAATGGCGTGGGACGTGGTCAGGTCCGCCGCGATTCCGACGATCTCGGCCAAAGGAATCCTTTCGGTAACCAAAAGATGGTGCACCAGAGCCAGCATCATCACCAGATCGAACTGCCCGGTGGCGCGCTCGAGAAAAGAGGTGTATTCCGCGTTGCGCCAGCCTACCGCTGGGGTCGGACGGGCCGCATTGACCACCAGCGGCAGAATGTCGAGATTCGCAGCCGAAACGCGCCGCCAGGTTTCGCCCACTACCGCGGGGTCCAAATCGGAGGCCAAAACCCGAGCCCCGGCGCGCGCGGCAATTTCACTGAAATGCCCCGTGTTGCAGCCCATGTCGAAAACCGTCCGCGGCGCCGCTTCGGAGATCCACTTCTTTACCAGGTCGCTCTTGCGCCGAAATTCTTCGTCCGCATAGCTCAACGTTTCGTTATAGGACGACCAGACCGAATCCGCCTTTTTCGGCCGCACCGAACGCAGCAAGCGCCCCAGCCGGCGCAATTGACTCTCCAGAATAAAACGCGCTTTTTCCGGATTTTCGGAGCGCTTCGGGCTGTATAGCTTCCCGTCGTCCTCTTTGGCGCGCTTGCCCAGCCAGGATGGCATCGACACCGTAGTCAGAAAAGGCGGGCGCAGACGCTGCGGCCAGGTGCAATACCGGTAAACCTCCTCCGGCGTCAGTCCGTCGGCATGAGAGAGAAAAATCTGATCGGTCCTCATGCCGAAGCGCTGGTTCATCAGCAGCGGCAGCAGGAACATGCGCTCGAATTGCGCGCTGGGCAGCCACGTCGGATCGGCCGGATCGCGCTTTTCGAACGACAGGACGTCCACAAAGACCGGCTTCGGCCCACGGAATAGCACATTGTACGGCGTGGCATCCTTCAGGCCGAAATTTTGCCGCAGCGAGGTTTGCGCAATTTCCAGCGTCAGCTCGCCCGAAGTGAACAGCATCTCGGGCGGCCACTCATAAGGATACGAGGGGAACCAGACGCGCTCGTGTTCGACCACTTGGACGTCCGTCCCGAATTCGAGCCGCGCACCGGCTTCCATCTGGCGCACTCCGTCGCCGTCGGTGAGCGCGGCCGAGGTAGAG
>JBOGMI010000504.1:0-6918 GCA_050746645.1 Bryobacteraceae bacterium
GACCCGGTTCAAAATTGCCAGAGGCGCCGATTCGCTGCCGCGCCGGAAGGCGGCAATTGCCTCCGCGGCTGCGCGAGCTGCCATTAAGCCGTGTCCCAGGCCGTCGGCCACAATCACGCACGGCCCCCGATCGCACTCGACGACAGCCCAGGCATCACCCGCAACTTCTTCCCCGGAGATGGGCTTCAAAACCGCACCGATTTCAAACTCTGCCGCTTTGTCCCGCCGAATTTGCGCAACCACCGCCGTTCCACGAGCCGGCTCGGAGTAGATGTCAAATTCCTGCGATAGCCGCGCAATCGCGCCGAGTCCGCTGCCGGCCGTGCTTGTGCTCGAGTATCCGTCGGCGAGGCATTGCTGCACATCCGCCATACCCGGTCCCCGGTCAACGGCAAGAATTTCAACACCCGGCCCGACCCAGTCCGAAAGAGCTGACAGGTACACTTCGCCACTTTGGGCGTGCTTCAGCAGGTTGGTGCAAATCTCGGTCGCAACGAGCGCGGCATTGCCCGAGAGAGTTTCGTCCAAACCCTCGCCATGGCACAACGCCACGGCGGCGCGCCGGACCTCCGCAACCCGGCTTGCGTGGTCGATCGGAAATATTCGCAGCACAAATTTCAACTTTTCCAGCGGGTAATGGTGATGCTGGTCCCTGTGCCGAGCCGGGATTCAATCGAGAATTCGTTGCAAAGCCTTCTGGCGCCGCCGAGGCCCAATCCCAAGCCCTGCCCGGTGGTATAGCCGTCTTGCATCGCCCGTTCCACGTCTGCAATACCCGGACCTTGATCAGCGAATGTCAAGCGCAATCCTTGCTTTTGAGAGCCGTTTTTGACGACCTCCAGAACAGCGGCGCCGCCGCCGCCGTGGGTGATGGTATTCCTAGCCAGTTCACTGGCTGCGGTCACAATTTTGGTCTGATCGATGAGGCTTAATCCGATTTCAACCGCCAGCGAACGGGCAGTCTGCCTGACCACTACGACGTCTTCTTGCGCGTTAAGGCGCATCTCAAACCTCTTCAGCACTGTCAATGCCAATCTCCCCGCGGATTCCCGCCTGGAGCAATTCCATCCCATGATCGACATTCAATGCTGTCCGAATCCCCGGCAGAGATAAACCGAGTTCGACAAGCGTAATGGCCACGGACGGACGCATTCCAACTACGACCGTCGCCGCATCCAGGATGCGAGCCATGGCGGCGATATTTCCCAGCATGCGCCCCATAAAGGAATCCACGATGTCCAGCGCCGAAATATCGATCAAAACGCCGCGCGCACGCTCGCGAACTATACGGTCGGTCAGATCGTCCTGGAGAGCCAGCGCCAACTGGTCGTACATGTCCCCTTGAATGGTGACCAGAAGCACGGAGGACATTTTCAGGATCGGTATCCGCTCCATCCTGTGCTCCCTTTCAGGCGGTCCTGGCAGACGCAACTGTCAGATTTCTTTTCTTCAGCGCAAGCTGGAAAGCGTCGGCGAGAGTGGCTTTAGTCAATACTCCCGAAAGATCCACGCCCAAGTGAATGATGGTTTGGGCGATCTGCGGGCGAATACCGCTGATAATGCAATCGGCGCCCATCAACCGTGCCGCAGCGACGGTTTTCAGCAGGTGCTGCGCCACCAGAGTATCCACGGTCGGAACGCCGGTAATATCGATAATCGCGAGCGCCGCGCCTTTCTGGACCACTGCTGTAAGCAGGTTCTCCATCGCCATCTGAGTGCGCGCGCTGTCGAGCGTGCCAATGATCGGCAGCGCAAGCACGCCTTGCCAGAGCTCGACAACCGGGGTGGACAACTCCAGCATCTCCTGCTGCTGGCGCGTGATGACAGTTTCGCGTGTCTGCTGATGCACCTCGGTGGTGAACAGCCCGAGGTTGTCCAGCAGCTCCGTTGCGATCCAAAATTCGCGCTGCAGCCCCTCTTTGTCATCTGCGTACTCAGATCCAATCCGCGCGAAGAGCGGCTGCTTGAAGGAGAACACGAAGGTAGCTGTTTCCGATGGGGAAAAACCTTGAACCGCCCGCTCCCGGCTCAACTCCGTCAGCAGATCTCGCATACGCGTCCAATGATGGGCGGCGATGTCGGGACCGGCACCGTCCGATAAGGCCGCGGTTAGCGCGCTGAGAAAATCCTGTGAATTCCTTCGCAACTGCGACTCCGGGATGCGATCCCGCCGCGCCAAAGGCACTCCGGCCTGAACCCGCATCCACTCGTTGAGCAGCTCGCTTTCATAACGAGCAATGATTTCCGGAATCCGAGTTTCGATCACAATACCTCCGACAAAGGGAAAGGCTTCAGACTGCCGCTGGCGTATTCTATTGAACGGCTCATGCGCTCTCCGCTGCTTCGGACGCGCCGTATTCTTTCAGCTTGTTGAAAAGAGTTTTCAGGCTGATGCCCAAAATGTCGGCGGCGCGAGTCTTATTGTTCTTGGTGTGCTGGAGCGTGAGTTGGATGAGCGCCTTTTCGGCATCGGAGACGGTGGTGCCGACCGGAAGGCGAACGCTATCGGGCTCGAAGACCTGGGCGGGCTGGCGGGAGCCCACCGAGACGCCAAAATCGTAGGGCAGGTGGGGCATCTGGATGGCGCCTTCACCGGCCATGATCACGGCACGTTCGAGCACATTGCGCAGTTCGCGCACGTTGCCCGGCCAGGCGTGTTTCTTGAAGGCATCCATCACGTCCGGGGTGACGTAACTGATGCTGCATCCGTTTTTCCGGTTCAGGTTGGTAACCAGGGTTTCGCAAAGCACCGGCAGATCCGAGAGCCGCTGGCGCAGAGGCGGCAAAGGGATTTGAAACACGTTGAGACGGTAGTAGAGGTCGTCGCGCAGCTCGCCGCTTTTCAATGCTTCGTCAAGAGAGCGGTTGGTGGCGGCAATCACGCGCACATCGACGGAGATTTCGCTCTTGCCGCCCAGCCGGCGCACGCGCGAATCTTCCAACACGCGCAGCAGCTTGGCTTGGGTGCCGGAAGGCATTTCCGCGATCTCGTCCAGCAGCAGGGTGCCATGCTGCGCCAGCTCGAAACAGCCCGGGCTGCGCTCCAGCGCTCCGGTGAAGGCGCCTTTTTCGTGGCCGAAGAGTTCGCTTTCCATGAGCGTTTCGGGCATAGCGGCGCAGTTGATGGCGACAAAGGGACCGCCGCGCCGGGGGCTGAGTTGATGAATCGCGCGGGCCACCAATTCCTTGCCGGTGCCGCTCTCGCCGGTGATCAGTACGGCGGCTTTGCTCGGCGCCACTTGCCGCACCACGGAAAACACCTGCTGCATTTGCGGCGAGTTGCCCACCATGTCCACCAGGACGCCGGAATAGGACAACTGGCGCTGCAGCCGCTCGGCTTCTTCGGCGAGCTGGCTTTGGGAAGCGGCGCGCTCCAGCAGCACGCGGAGAGGCGACGGTTGAATCGGTTTTTCGAGAAACCAGAACGCGCCCAGATCGTGAATGGTCTCGATCGCGGTCTCGATGTTGCCGAACGCGGTGAGCACGATGGCAGGAGGCATATTGCCATCGGCCCCGAGCCGCTTCATGAGCTCGAATCCGTCCATCCGGGGCATCATCAAATCCGTGACGATGATGTGGGCCGAAAACTGCGCCAGCTTTTCCAGCGCTTCCTGCCCGTCAGCCGCCACCTCCACGTTGTAGCCCCAGGCGGAGATCATGGCCGCGAGCGGAGCCCGCTGCGATTCCTCGTCGTCCACAACCAGGACGTTTACGGGCTGGCGGTTCGCTGGATTGGCCACAGGTTTTCAGTGTATCCGATCATACTGTATTTTCAGCTCGAAGCCGCGGGGTTTAAACTTCAGAGTAGCTGTAGAAGACGCCCCCTCCCTCACGGTCGGGGTTCTGTAGAGGCGATGAATCCGGAACCACATGCGCGCGAGGTGCTCGACGAGCCGCCGCCGTTTTTACGGACGTGGGGGCGCGTATATGCCGGGGTGCTGTGTTATCTGGGGGCGCTGATTGCTTTGCTCTATGTCATCACGCAGCATTTTAAGTATTAGCGGATAAACTACGAATTCGTGAGGCCGCTCGATTGGGTAGTATTCTTCGCCTGGGTTCTCTCGCTCGTATCGTTCGGGTTGTATCGCGGGCGCGGCAGCAACACCGTCGATAAATTTCTGCGCGCGGGCAAGAGCATGCCCTGGTACGCGATGGGGCTCTCCATCATCGCGACACAAGCCAGCGCCATCACGTTCATCTCGACCACCGGGCAAGGCTATGTGGACGGGATGCGCTTCGTCGAGTTCTATTTCGGCCTGCCGATCGCGATGGTGATTCTTTCGGCAACGGCGGTGCCGATCTTCCATCGCGCGAACGTCTACACGGCGTATGAATATCTGGAACGGCGCTTCGATGCCAAGACACGCGCGCTGGTGGGGCTGATCTTTCTCATCCAGCGCGGCCTGGCGTGCGGCATCGGCTTGTACGCGCCGGCGGTGGCGCTGTCGGACGTGCTCGGGTGGCCGGACCGGTTGGTGACCGTGGTGATCGGGGCGCTGGTGGTGCTGTACGTAACCAGCGGCGGCATCAAGGGCCTGACCTGGGCGGACGTGCAGCAGATGGCGATGATTTTCGTTGCGCTGATCGTCAGCATGGTGCTGATGATTCAGGCGCTGCCGCATTCCATTTCGCTGCTGGACGCCGTGCATCTGGCGGGTGCGGCGGGGCGGATGAACGTCGTGGACACGCATCTGAACTGGGCGGACCGTTACAACCTGTGGAGCGGTCTGATCGGCGGGACATTTCTGGCTTTGGCATATTTCGGATGCGATCAAAGCCAGGTACAGCGATACCTGACCGGGAAATCGATCGCACAGAGCCGGCTGAGCCTGATGCTGACCGCGGTGGTGAAGATTCCGATGCAGTTGTTCATTCTATTCATCGGGGTGGTGGTATTCGCGCTGTCGCTGTTTATCGCGCCGCCGATGCTGTTTCAACCGCTGGTGGCCAAGCGCGCGGCGCAGACGGCGCAGTGGGCGCCGATCCACAAGCAATATGACAGCGCGTTCGCCAAGCGCCGCCAAGCCTCCTACCAACTGGCTGCGGCGGCGCGGCAAGGCGGAGCATCGCTGCCTCCGGCTGTCGCAAGCTTCCGGCACGCAGAGACGGATTTTCACCAGGCGCGGCTGCGGGCGCTGCATTTGGTTTCGCAGATGAACGGCGGCTCGACGTATAACGACACGAATTACATTTTTTTGTCGTTCATCAGGACCTATTTGCCGATCGGGCTGCTGGGACTGGTTGTGGGAGTGATTTTTTCCGCCTCGATGGGGTCGAGCTCGGGTGAAATCAATTCGCTCGCGACGGTATCGATGGTCGATATCTATCGCCGGTTTTTCGTGCGCAATGGGTCCGATCGGCATTATTTGATCGCTTCGCGGTGCCTGACGGTGTTTTGGGGCGCGTATGCGGTGGCGTTTGCGGCCATCGGCGCGCGCGGATTTGGTGCGCTCATCGTGCGCGTGAATATCGTGGGTTCGCTGTTCTACGGCAGCCTGCTGGGCGTTTTTGTGCTGGCATTTCTATTTCGCGGGGTGGGAGGCAATGCGGCGTTTTGGGGCGTGCTGGTGGGCGAGGCCGGAGTTCTGGTGGTGGCCGCTTCTACCCAAGTCTCGTTTCTCTGGTACAACGTGGTGGGTTGTTTGCTGGTGGTGGGCGTGGGACTGGCGCTGAGCCGGGTGCGGCCCAGCGGAAAGGACGCCGCCCAGCTAGACAATCGGAGCGGTATGCGATAGAGTCATGTTTCCGAAGTTCCTATAGCAAACGGGGGACAGGCGGCTCTGTCCACGCGCAAAAACCGCTTGGGACAGAGCCGCCTGTCCCCTCGGGCATAAATATGAATCGAAGAAATTTGCTCCAATCGCTGGGCGCTGTCTCCCTTGCCGCGAGCTTGCCGCAGGTTCAGGCCGCCTTGCCCAAGATGAAAATCACGCGGGTGCGCGTCTACTCGCCACCGCGCCGGAATCCGCTTTTCAATCAAAGCAATCTGGTAGTGACGATCGAGACCGACGCCGGCGTCACGGGCATTGGAGAAGGCGGCGCGCATCGCACGCTGGAGCAATGTGCCGGAAGGCTGATCGGCAGAGACCCGCAGCTTATCGAGCACCTGTGGCAGGACATGTCGCGGGCCTATTTTTATCCGCCCGGACGCGAGAAGGAAGACGCTTTGGGGGCGCTCGACCTCGCCTTGTGGGACATCAAAGGCAAGGTCCTGAAATTGCCGGTACACGAAGTGCTCGGCGGCATGGTGCGCAATCACTGCGAGTGCTACAACACGGCGGGCAAGATTCCGGGCGTCCACCGCGGGATGAGCATTCGCGAGCGTGCCCAGCTCACGATTGCGGCGGGCTACCGTGCCTTCCGCATGGGCGCGGCCGACCTGCCGCCGGGCAGCGTTTATAACACGCACGAGCGCATCAATCAGCTTTACAAGGATTGCGTGGAAGCGCGCGAAGGCGTGGGGGAGAACGGCGACTGGTGCATCGATTTCCACCAGCGGTTCGGTTTATCCGATGCGATCCGCGGCTGCAATCTCATCGAGAAGCTCGCGCCCTATTTTGTGGAAGATCCGGTCCGCGCCGAGGCCTTCGCGCAAGATCTGCCGATTCTGCGGCAAAAGGTGAACGTGCCGCTCGCCGCGGGCGAGGAATGGGGCAACCGCTGGGACTTTAACCGCCTGGTGGAGAATCACGATATCGATTACCTCCGCGCCACGCTTCCTAACGTAGGAGGGATCACCGAAATGATGAAAATCGCCGCCATTTGCGGAACGCATTTCGTTGGCATGGTGCCGCACTTCACAGGGCCGATCGCGACCGCAGCTCTGGTGAATTGTCTGGGCACGTTTTCCGGGCCTGTGATGCTGGAATACAACTTTCAAGGGCGCACGCTGCCTTGGGTCCCGGTGTGTCTCGACTT
>JBOGMI010000505.1:0-1165 GCA_050746645.1 Bryobacteraceae bacterium
AGACACCTCCGACCACCCTGGTTGCGTCGCTAACCCGCACAGAAGATCGCAGCAGCGCCTGAACTGACCTAAGCTCCACCGGCCCGCCGATGTAGACAGGATCGCTTCCGGCTCGCTTCCTCTTGAAAATTCTTGAGATCGGCACCGTTGTCCGGCGGTTGATCATCAGCCCGACCGTACCCTGGTCATCACTGTCCACGATGAGAATGACCGACTGCGCAAATGCCGGGTCACCGAGCTTTTCGGTCGCCACCAGCAAGCGGCCCGCGGGCGGAGACTTCTGCGCGAACTGCTGCAATTCCAAATCGGCCGCCGCCGCCGCCCGGCAAGCTGGAAAAAGAACCGCGGCTGTCGCCGCAAGCAGGACCAAACTCCGCCGCATGAGCCTATTTTCGCGCTTCAGGAGTACAGCGGCATTTCTTTGTCGTGGGATCAGGAGGGGGAGCATCGCCACGCTTCACGTTCGGATGGTCACGTCGAGCGCCCGCCCGGCTTGTAGGCTGGATGCGGCGATCATTACGCGATCGCGCTGCACCGTGCCAGCCGTTGCGCTGGCCAGCGGCTTGCCGTCCGGGGGATGGACATGGACCACTAATTGCGCGGAAAAGTTGGCCGCCGGTTCGATATGAACGCGCCACTCGCCATTCGATGCCGCTTCCGTAGCCCAACTCACTTCCCCGAATCGCGTAGGGCAATGTTCGACGCGGATTCGCTCCCCGGCGGCGAACCAATGTTTCGGCGCCGCTTTTTGCAGGTGGCACACAGCTCGATCGCTTTCCTCGTAGCAGAGCAGCCAGCGCAGCCCCAGCGTGGGCTGCAGCACGCTGTTGACAACTGCCGACCATCCGTACTTATTGCCTTCACCCGGATAGCTCCCCGGAAGGAAGGCATCCTCGGGCGAATAGCGGTTGCCCGAATCCGCAGCGTAGCAGCACAATGCATAGAGCGTCAGCAGAAACGGCCGGTAATCGTCCTGCCGTATGCGGACCGATAGCGTTCCGTGCGCCATGAAGTTCGAAGTGCGGGGCCAATCGCCGTCCGTGTTTAGACCCAAGATCTGCTCGCCTGCAATCGTGCGGTGTTTCAAGTGGCCTAAGTCCAGCGCCGAAACACCCCAATCCGACGTAAACCAGTCCATCATGAAGCGGTGATTTTCGTAACTGGT
>JBOGMI010000506.1:0-1933 GCA_050746645.1 Bryobacteraceae bacterium
GTAGATGCTCCAGGTAAAGGAGCATCTGAGGAGATGCCCTGTGGGGAATCCCCAGAAAGAGCCGCTGCGGCTCTTGACGTCGGACGAACGGGCGGAATTACGGGCGGTGGCGCGATCGATGAGCGAGCGAGCAGACCGTGTTGGCCGGGCCAAAGTCCTGCTGGCCGTGGCCGATGGTGCGCACTTCGGGGCTGCGGCCGGGGCCGCTGGCCGCAAGAGCGCCCAGGGCGTGGGCAAGTTGGTGGCCCGCTTCAACAAGCGGGGGCTGGCAGCCTTGGAGAGCGGCCGGAGCGGAGGCCCACCGGTCCAGTATGGCCCGGTCGAGCGAGAGCGGATTCTGCAGGAGTTCCGCCGTCCGCCGGACCGGGAACGGGACGGGACCGCCACGTGGTCGCTGACGACGTTGCAACGGGCGCTGCGCACGGCCCCGGATGGGCTGCCCACGGTGAGCACCAAGGTGATCCTGCTGACGCTGTGGGACGCGGGGTACCGGTGGCAACGAGACCGTACCTGGTGCCACACCGGTGAGGCCCGCCGCAAACGCAAAGACGGGTCGGTGGTCACAACCATCGACCCGGACACCGCCCCCAAAAAGACGTGATCGAGCGGGCCTATCGGACCGCTGAAGGCCTGGGCTTGCCGGTGTGGTGTGAAGACGAGGCGGGCCCCTACCAGGCCATCCCCCAGCCTGGAGACTCTTGGCAGCCGCAAGGGCACCCGGCGCGTCAGCCCCACGAGTACATCCGCGAGGGCACGGCCAAGCTGTTGACCCTCTTCCGGCCGGCGACTGGCGAAGTGCGGGGCAAGCCGGTGGAGCACTCCACCAACGCCGTGCTGCACCCCTGGCTGGAGCAGGAACTGGCGGGCATCCTGCAGGCCACGCCGCTCACCACCACTGAGCCCCGGCCTGGCTGCGGCTGGGCCGATTGGGACTGGCATCTGGGACCCGATTTCCAAGCCGCTGAGCGGCCACCGCTGCGACTGCTGCTCATCCTGGACAACCTCACGGGCCATCACACCCCAACGTTCGTGGAGTGGTGCACGCAACGTGGCATCCTGCCGCTGTACACACCGGTCGCCGGCTCGTGGTTGAATCTGGCCGAGCCCATACAGCGCATCGTGGGACGGCGAGCCCTGGCTGGCCAGCAGCCCGAAAGCGCAGCGCAGATCATGGACTGGCTGGCAGCCCAGGTGCGAGGCTGGAATGTGCACCCAACGCCGTTCGTCTGGGGCGGCAAACGGGCCGCTCGGCGGCAACGTGCGTACGAGCGGCAGCATGCCCTTGGAGGTGCTGCGGGCTACACTCGCCGGCCCATTCCTCGACGCTATAGGTTGGCCGCGTGAATACGCCTACGCCCATAGGAAGTGACCCACTAGCTCTGATCAAGGCGCGCATCGGGCATTGCCGACGCTAAATGCTTGAAGTGTACGGCGTACACCTGCTGCCTGGTCGCCCGAGCCGGGGCACCCGCTCCGGATCTCCCAAACACGTGGTCCTGGTCGCCAGGGAACCGGTTTGTTCCGCGCGCGGGCGTCGGCGAAGATTCTCTGAGAGCTACTCGAGGACAGAAAGCCTCTTGCGGAAAATGGCAAGCGGCAATCGGCGCAGGCAGGTGAGATCGGGGAGGATGGGCGAACGTGCCCCTCTGGACGCGGTAATCCGGCGGAGGTATATCCGCGGCAGGTGGACCTGCTCGCCATGGAGCGCGCGAACCATCTGCTGCTGGGCGAGGTGGTGCACCACGATGTAGCTCTGCAGCGTCGTGCCCGGGCTGCTGTGGTCCAGCAGTCGTGCGCTCTCGATCAACGACCCTGGATTCTCGAGATAACGGCGGCTGGGCTCCAGATCGCGCAGGTCATGCGGCGTCATACGGTAGCGAGCCAGGAACTCGACCAGCGGTGGGCCGGGGCAGTCCGGGTCCAGCGCGGACAC
>JBOGMI010000507.1:0-5065 GCA_050746645.1 Bryobacteraceae bacterium
GCTTCTTCGGGGATGACGAGCGGCAGGTCGTTCGTGGCACGGTGAATCGTGCCGCGCACCAGATCGAAGACCGGCATGGAGCGATTCAAAATGGTTCCGCTGCCGAGCACCGCGCGCTGCTTAACCACGGTGCCTTCATAGATTCCGCAGTTTCCACCCACCAGCACCTCGTCTTCGACGATCACCGGTAGCGCGCCGACCGGCTCCAGCACGCCTCCGATCTGCGAAGCGGCGGAAATGTGGCAATTGCGGCCGATCTGCGCGCAGCTTCCGATGAGCGCATGAGAATCGACCATGGTGCCATCGGCAACATAGGCACCGGTGTTGATGTACATCGGCGGCATACAAGTCACGCCGCGGCCGATATAGCAGCCGTCGCGGATGCTGGAACCGCCGGGCACCACGCGAATGCCGTCGCCCAGCGAAAGCTGCCGCAAGGGATAGGTCCACTTATCGAAAAACTGGCCGTCCATGTCCACGACGCCGCCCATGCGAAAGCCGACGAGGATTCCCTTTTTCACCCAGGCATTAACGCGCCAGCCGGTTGCTTGGGAAGCGTCCGGTTCGGCCGAGCGGATCTCGCCACGGTTCAGCAGTTCGCGAAAACGCGCGAACGACTTACGGTCTTCCTCCGAATAAGTGGACGGCTTCTCGTCGAACAGCGCCTCGATCCGTTCACGCAACAACAGAGCGCACTCCCGAAAGCAGGCCGAGCGATTCTAAGGCAGCCTCGATTTTCTTCTGCGAGGCCGGCTGCGGCGCCACCAGCGGCAAGCGCCAGACCGGCTCGACCAGGCCCATGCGCGACATAGCGTATTTCACCGGCCCCGGGTTGGTTTCGACGAAGTTGGCTTCCATGAGTTGCTGGTACTTGCGCTGCAGCTCGCGAGCGCGGGTGAAGTCGCCGTCGAGCGCGGCGTGCACGAGCCGTGCAAATTCCGCTGGAATTTCGTTCGCGATGACGGAAATAATGCCTTTGCCGCCAAGCGCGATCAGCGGCAGAGCTACGGCATCGTCGCCCGAAAGTACAGTAAACGATTCGGGAACGTGCGCCAGAATGCTGGCCATCTGCGAAATGTTGCCCGAAGCCTCTTTCACGCCCGCGATATTCGGGATCTCTGCCAGCCGCACGAGTGTGGCCGGTTCAACATTTACAGAAGTGCGCGATTGCACACTATAAACAATGATCGGCAAATCGGTCGATTGCGCAATCGCGCGGTAATGCTGGAAAAGTCCTTCCTGCGTGGGCTTGTTGTAGTAGGGCGTGACCGAGAGAATGCCGGAGGCTCCGAGCGCTTTCAGTTCTGCGATCAGCTTGATGATTTTAGCCGTATCGTAGCCGCCCGCGCCGGCAAGCACCGGCACGCGCCCGCGCGCTTCTTCGACGGTGATGCCGATTACGCGCAGATACTCTTCGTGCGTGAGCGTGGGGCTTTCGCCCGTGGTGCCGCAAGGGCAGAGAAAATCGATGCCCGCCTCGATCTGGCGTTTGATAAGCGCTCGCAGCGTCGCTTCATCGAGCGCGCCGTCGGAATGGAATGGAGTTATGAGCGCTGTGCCGCAGCCGGTAAACATTTTTCTCTCCTAGTTCTTTTTGCCGAACAAGACTTCCTCAAAAGTGTAAACGCCTCGCCGGTTCATAATCCATCTTGCGGCTTTGAGCGCGCCGTGCGCAAATCCTTCGCGGCTGCGGGCGGTGTGGCGCAGGGTGATGGTGTCGGCCGCCGAGTCGAAGCCGATTTCGTGCGTTCCCGGATGGCGCCCGGCGCGATTCGAACTTACATCGATCTTTTTCGAGTAGCCGTGCTCCTGCATGGTGCGGACAAGTTGGAGTAGCGTGCCCGAGGGCGCATCTTTCTTTTCGTCGTGGTGAATCTCCCAAGCCCATGCGCCATAAGCCTCCTCGTTGCGCAGTAATTCGGCGGCGAGCGCGGCGATTCTGCGAAATACGGCAACGCCTACGGAAAAATTCGGACTCCAGACCAGTGCGCTACCGCTGCCCTCGAATGCGGCGGTCACTTCGGGTAGACGGGCGAGCCAGCCGGTAGTTCCGGTGATGGTAGGTACGCCGGCTTCGGCGAGGGCTATCAGATTGCGCGGGGCGATTTCGGGCGTCGAAAACTCAATGGCTGCATCGATACCGCGAAAGGCATCCTTCGTGATGCCGCTTCCCTCGGCATTATTGTGTTCGTCGAGGCGCAGAATCGTTTCGAAGCCATGCTGCGGCGCCAGTTGGTCGATGAGGCGCCCCATTTTGCCGTAGCCGACGATTGCCAGTTTGTTCATTTAGTCGAAAACCGCGGGATCGAGATCGGTGAAGAATTCATGGTGCAGCGCTTCGACGGCTTCTTTCAAATCGTTTTCGGCAAGAACAAATCCTAAGTTGCGCCGCGAAGCGCCTTGCGAAATCATACGAATGTTCTTGCCCGCCAGAGTCTGGAACGCGCGCGCGGCGATGCCCGGCGTATACCGGATATTTTCTCCCACCAGGCAAACAATGGCCTGTCCGTTTTCGACGGTGACTTCGGCGAAGGCGCGCAACTCGCTTACGATGGCCTCTACGCTCTCGCTGTAGTCGAGCGTGAGCGAAACGCTGACCTCGGAGGTGGAGACCATGTCCACGCTGGTGCGATGGCGATCGAAGATTTCGAAGATGCGGCGCAGAAAACCGTGGGCCATCAGCATGCGCGTCGATTTCACGTCCAAAACGGTGATCTTGCGTTTGCAGGAGATGGATTTGACGGCATTTTGGCAGGGCGCGGCTTCGGCGGTGATGCGCGTGCCGCCCGCCTCGGGCCGGCGCGAATTCAGGATCAGAACCGGAATGTTTTTCTCCACCGCGGGCTGGATGGTCGCCGGGTGCAGCACTTTAGCTCCGAAATAGGCCATTTCCGCGGCTTCGGCAAAGGAGATGCTCTTGACCCGATGGCTCACTGCGACGATGCGCGGATCGGCGGTCAGCATGCCGTCCACATCAGTCCAGATTTGAATTTCTTCGGCGCCGATGGCGGCTCCTATAAGGGAGGCGGAATAATCGGAGCCGCCGCGGCCTAAGGTCGTCGTATGACCGTCCTTGGTCGAGCCGATGAAGCCCCCCATCACAACGACGGAAGAAGCGGCGAGCGGGGGAATCAGTTCGGAGAGCCGTGCATAGGTTTCTTCGAGCAACGGTTGCGCTTCGGTGAAGCGATCGTCCGTCAGGATCGCGCGACGCGCATCGAGGTGCTCGCTGCGCATGCCGGCGGCGCGAAACGCAAAGGTCAGAATCAAGCTGGAAAGCCGCTCGCCGATGCTTGCGACGGCATCGGTCGAGCGCGGCGATAATTCACCAACTACCGACAGGCCTTTGACCAGTTCGTCGAGCCACTCGAAATGCGTGCGGATGTAGCGATCGAGTTCAGCGGCCCCCGTGCCCGCCAGCGCCAGCCCGTGCTGCAGGTGATAGCCACGCAGCTCATCGATCGCGGCGAGCGCCTCGTCCCGATGCCCCAATGCGGCTTCGCCGGCGGCGGCGAGCAGTTTGTTGGTCGTCTTGCCCATGGCGGAAACGACCACTACCGGACGGCGCTTCTCACACCGCCGCACGATCGAGGCCACCCGCGCCACCGCCTCCTGCGATTCGACGGAGGTTCCGCCGAATTTCATCACGATCATGAAACAGTTTAACGGATAGGAAGCAATCGGCTGGGGCGCGGGCTCGTCGATAATGTCCTGTAGTGCCCGATTCGGTTGTTTGCAAAATCTGTCAAAAGCGGCGCGCCCGCAGATATTGCCCTGCTGTCCAGGGCGATATCTGCCCGCTGTGCTGCGGAACGCATCGCGAAATCGAATTCACCTGTCCGCTGGAATGCGAGTTTTTACGCGAAGCGCACCGGCATGAGAAGCCCGAGCCCCCGGCCCAAATATCGTACCCGGATATTGCCGCGGGAGAAGAATTCCTGGCCGAGCACGAAGAGCTGTTCATGATCTGCGCTGAAGGGTTGGTGGAAGGCGCACTGCGGGCGGACGGGGCCGTGGATGCGGATCTCACCGCGGCGCTCGAAGCGCTGATCCAAACCCGGCGCACGCTGGCATCCGGCCTGGTTTATGAAACGCGCCCGGAAAATACGGTGGCGGCCGCGATCCAACGCTCGGCTTCCGAGGCCATTGAAAGATACGAGAAGCTCCGTGCCGAGCGCGATCCGCTGGCGCCGGTTCGTAATAATGAAATTGTTGGAGTACTGGTGTTTCTGCACCGGCTCGCGGAACAAAATCGGAACGGACGCCCCCGCGGGCGCTTGTATCTGGACCTGCTGCGGAGGGCTTTGCCCGCGCGAGTCGAAGAGCGCGCATCGAGCATCATTTTATAAGGGAGACTTAATTCTGAAAGCGACATTGGTAGGCTCGCGCGAACTGGCCCCGGAAGTGCGGCATTTCGAGTTCGAAGTACCGGAGCGCGACGATCTTCCGTTTACCCCCGGGCAGTTCGTCTCGGTGGTGGACCGTCTGGAAGGCAAGGAGATCACGCGTGCTTACTCCATCGCCTCGCCGCGCGGCGGAAATCGCTTTGCGTTGTGTTTGAATCGCGTGACCAACGGGACTGTTTCGCCCTATCTGTTCGATCTGCAGCCTGGAGAGGAGATCGAAATCGGAGAGCCGCTGGGGTATTTCACCCTGCGCCATCCCGGCCGCCGCGTCGTCTTTGTGGCCACAGGAACGGGAATCGCTCCTTTCCGCTCCATGCTGCTCGAACACCTGCCGCGTACTCAGCCGCAGATCACACTCCTATTCGGTGTGCGGTACGAGCACGGCCTGCTCTACCGCGAAGAGCTCGAACAGCTCGCGTATACGTATCCGCATTTTCAGTTTCTGCCCACCATCACCCGGCCCGGGCCTTCCTGGGCCGGCCGAACAGGCCGAGTGCAGGATCACTTGGACGAAGCACTCGCCCTGCGCGGCTATGAAGACCCGAGCACCATCGACGTCTACATCTGCGGGTTGCAGGCTATGGTGAACGACGTGCGCCGCGAGCTAAAGAGCCGCGGCTTCGACCGCAAGCAGATCATCTGCGAGAAGTACGACTGAC
>JBOGMI010000508.1:0-2396 GCA_050746645.1 Bryobacteraceae bacterium
AAACCACATCCGCGCCCGGAATGGCTTCCGCGTAGTTGACGGTGAAGTTCAGATTGTGGCGCGCTTCTTCGAGCAGTTCGGCCAGGCTGGGTTCGTAAATCGGAATCGTTCCCGCACACAAGGCCCGAATCTTCGCCGCATCGGTGTCAAGACACGTCACCTCATGTCCCACAAACGCCAGACAAACGCCCGTCGTCAGACCCACGTATCCGGTTCCGATAATGGCTACCTTCATCTCGCTGCATCGTAGCGTAACAAATGGTTCGGCGCCGGTTCACAGTGTGTGAGCTTCGCGAAAACGCAGGGACTGTCGTCTCGACATTTCCACCCCTGCCCCGCCGCGCAGAACCACATTCAAGTTCCCGCCGATGCCCGGCTCGACCCTCTCGATCCATTTCAGATTGACAATCTGCCGGCGGCCGGTGCGAAAGAACATAGCGGCATCGAGACGTTCCTCCAAAGCGGCGAGAGAACGTGGAATCAGCGGCCGCTCGTTCGCGAAGCAAACCCGGGTATAGTTCCCTTCTGATTCCAGCAGGAAAATATCGGCCACGCGAACCAGCCAGCATCGCTCTCCGTCCTTGACGAATACCCGTTCTAGCTGTGCATGTGCCCGCTCCGGCCGAAGCTTGGCGACCGCCGCGGCCAGACGAGCGGGAGCCACCGGTTTGAGCAGATAATCGAGCGCGCTAATCTCGAAAGCCTTCAGCGCATATTGGTCGTAAGCCGTCGTAAAGATCACCTGCGGCACATCTTCGAGGTGCTCCAGCATCTCGAAGCCGTTCATTCCCGGCATCTGGACGTCGAGAAACAGAACGTCCGGAGCAAGCCGCCCGATCAGTTCCCGCGCTTCCTCTCCCGACCGTGCTTCTCCGGCGATTTCGATTTCCGGATGAGCAGCGAGTAGCCGTTTCAGTTCCCTCCGCGCCATGCGCTCATCGTCGATGATCAGCGCTTTCATGGTGTTGCCGGGATCAAAATGGTAGCCGCAACCCGTTCCTCGCCACGTGCCGCGAGTTGGAGACTGGCCAGTTCTCCATACAGAATGCGAAGGCGTTCCCGCGCATTTGCCAGCCCTATCTGCGTCGAGTCGGCGGGCGGCGCGCTTAATCTCCCATCGTTTTCGACTTCAATTCGCAACGCATCACCCTCCAATCCAGCTCGGATAATGAGATCGCCGCCGGAAGGAAGATCCTCCACTCCGTGTTTAATCGCGTTCTCGACCAGCATCTGCAGCAGCATGGGCGGAACGGGCCTTTGAAGAGCCGTCTCTTCGACGCTGAGATGCACGCGCAAGCGGTCCTCGAAGCGTACCGCCTCCAGCGCCAGATAGTCCGAAACGGCTTCCACCTCGCTGGCCAGAGATACCATATGCGGCCGCTCTCTCCGTAGGCTGTAGCGCAGGATATGAGCCAGCCGCGTGACCATATCCTGCGCCTGAGCCGGGTCTTCGCTAATCATGCCGCGAATCGAGTTCAGGCAGTTGAATAGAAAATGCGGATTCACTTGCGCCTCAAGCGCCCGCAGTTCGGCCTCGCCGAGCGCCGCCTTCATCCGTTGCTCGTTTCGCCGCGCTTCGTGCGAGCGGCGCTGCGTGGTAATGGTCAGATACAACACCGCCCAAATAGCTGTGTAGAGCGTTACGCCCATGAAGAGGCCCGAAATCGCGTTCAGGTGATCCCAGACTCCGAGCCGGCCTTCGATTGCGGTGTAGATTCCCACCACCAGAATGCTCTGTACCGCGCCGATCGCTACGCTGGCCGCGGCGAGCCGGAGGAGCACCTGCGACAGAGGCAGGCTGATCCACTTCCGGCGCTTCATCTCCCGGCGCAGCAGGTGCGTCAGCCCAATGCTGTAGAGGAAAAAGAGCACGTATCCAATCACGACGACCCGTAGCTCGCTGTCCAGCAATCCACTCCAAATGCCGATGGCGCTAACAGCGCCCCATCCGCCGATCTGGCAGGCCCAATACTGCGCGTTTGTCCGTTTCATGATTCCATTCTTCGGAATTTCCATTCTCCGCGCTCGCAATTTGTGATAAACGGCCTTTTGCGCTGACAGGTGGCGCAGGGCATCGCTTTTCGCGGTGTGCGGGCATGGATGCAACAATACTCATGTGATCGAGACTGTTCGCCCCGGCGCCTCGGCCCGCAATGCCCGCGTCGCTATTTTCGATTTCGACGGCACGCTCTCGCTCATCCGCTGCGGATGGCGCGACATCATGATTCCGCTCTGCGTCGAGCAGCTCGCCGCGCTCGAAACCGGCGAAACCGAAGCCGCCCTCACCGATGTCGCCGGCGAATTTGTCTGGCGGCTCACCGGCAAGGAAACGATTTACCAGATGATGGCGCTGGCCGATGCCATCCGCGAGCGGGGCGGGGACCCGCTCGAACCGC
>JBOGMI010000509.1:0-1497 GCA_050746645.1 Bryobacteraceae bacterium
TCCTGCGCCTTTGCTTCGGCCGGCCTGATCGCAGGCAACAATAGTTCCACGTATCACGCGCTGCAGATCGCCTTTTCACGCCAATACGCAAACGGCCTCGGCTTCCTGGCCTCTTATTGGTGGTCGAAGAGTCTCGATTATGTTTCCTCGTTGAACCTGGCCGGGTCCGCCCCCACGCTGGTCGCGGGCGAAAACGATCTCGCTCAGAATCCGTTCGACCTTGCGGCGGAGCACGGCCCGTCTCTTTTCGATGCGAAGAACCGGTTCGTTTTCAGCGGATCCTATAGTTTGCCGCGTTGGCGTTCCGCGCCGCGCACCGCAAGCTGGGCCATCAATGGATGGCAGTTCAACACAATTGCCACGCTCAGCTCCGGTACTCCCTTCACCGTTTACGACAGCGCCAATGTTTCTTTGCAGGGCACATCGCCCGAAATCACCGGCTTTTATTCGAGCCGTCCGGATATGATCTCGGATCCCAACCTTGGTCTGCACACGCCGAGTCAATGGGTCAGCCGCCAGGCATTCTCGCAATTGAATCCGGTAACGCAAGCCGGGCAATTCGGCAACGAAGGGCGCAATGCGGTGCGCGGTCCAGGCATCGAGACCGTCGACGTGTCGCTATTCAAGAGCTTTGCAGTAACGGAAACGAGTCATGTTCAGTTTCGTGGGGAGTGCTTCAACTGCCTGAACCACGCGAATCTAGGGCTGCCCGAAAACGATATGCAATCTCCCGCTTTTGGGCAGATCTTACAGGCAAGCCCGCCACGGCTGTTACAGTTAGCTTTGAAATTTTTGTTCTAGATGAGGGCCATGACATGGAACCCATGTTTTTGAAAGATATCGAGCAGCACCGCGGGGACGATAATTATTCACACGCGATCGCTGCGATGCGCCAGGCAGGGCAGGAGTATCCGCAGATTTTGCACATGTTCTCTTACAAGATCGATGCGACGGTTCACCTGGAGCGGTTCACTCAGGAGATCTTGCGCGGGCCGGCTCCGCTGACTCCCGGAACGCGCGAGCTGATCGCCGCTTACACATCGAGCCGGAACCAGTGCCCGTTTTGAACGAAAGCTCACGCCGCGGTCGCGGCGGAATTGCTGGGCAGTGTGGAGTTGGTGGAGAGCGTATTGAGAGACATCGAAACGTCGCAGCTTTCCGAAGCCGAAAAAGCTCTGTTTCGCTTTGTTCGCAAAGTGAACGAGGACTCGGTCTCGATTCAGCCGGCCGATATCGAGGCGCTGCACGCGGCCGGCTATTCGGACGAAGCGATTTACTATGCGATTACCGTCTGCGCGCTGTTCAACTTTTACAACCGCTGGATCGACGCGAGCGGCGTACACCCAATGAGCGATGAGGCGCATCGGGCGGGCGGGAAACGATCGGCCATCTATGGATACTCCCGCAGCTCTCAACCCGCACCGCAGCCGCCCGCAAAGAAGTGAAGCGAGGAACCGGCAGCGGACTCTAGTCCTGATTACTGCCTGCTGCGGAGTG